>CBDUBK010000136.1:0-6094 GCA_965365375.1 uncultured bacterium
GAGCAGTAATGCGTACCAGTTCCGCTCCGGCTTCAATGCAACGGATGGTTTGCGCAACAGTACCCGCGGTATCCATGGTATCCGTGGTGGTCATGGTCTGGATCCTGATAGGATGGCCATTACCCAATAGAAGACTGCCCACCTTAACTTCCCTGGTAGGAATCCGTTTTCTTCCTGAAATATTTTCACAATAGAGCTGCATAATTCTGATTTGCTGAAACGATGCCTGGTGGCAAAGATCAGGAATCAGCAAAACTAACTCATGGGAATCTGGCAGATGTTAGGTGTTTGTAAAAGCTTTACCAGTCGCGGCCCTTTGGAACCCCCTGCTGTTTGTTTTTGTTCTGAAGTTTTTCCTGGATCATTTTTTCCTTTTGCTGCAGGAGTTTGAGTTTCTGCTCTGCTTCTTTTTCGCTCATTCTTGAGCGGGGCTGGTCCTGCTGCTTCTGTTGCTGCTTTTTTTGTTCCCGGAGGGCTTTCTGAAGATTTTCCCTGGCCTGCTGGTCGTTGGGATCCAAACGCAATGCATTTTTATAGGACTCAATGCTGGCCTCCAGTTTTTTCAACCTCGAATAAGCCACACCCTGGTTATAGTGAGCTGCAGCCCTGGTCTTTTTATCGGTAGCAGCTTTAGCTACCTTGTTGGCTTCAAGGGCAGCCTGTTCATATTTTTTCTGCTTATGAAGTGTATTGGCGAGATTATAACGGGCCGTAATATTGGTACTGTCCTTACCCAACACCTCCCTGTAATTTTTTTCAGCCATTTCATATTGCGATCCCAGGTAATGAATGTTTGCCTTATAAAGGATCTTATCCTGTGCCAGCACAAGATTTACGGATAAAAAAAGGAAAGCGGTCAATAATGTTTTCATGCCCGGATTTTTTTACGGTCAGGAATAAATATTTCGAGGATCATAAAAAGGAGCATGGGCAATGCGAGCCAGGCATACAATGGGTGGTAGATAAAAGTAGCTGTATCACCCAGTGCTTTTTTATCTATCTCCGAAAACTGAGAAGATATCTGTGTTACTGCATCATCAACACCGGAAAGCCTTACATATACTCCGTTTGTAGCTGCGGCCAGTTGTTTCAGTATTTCTTCATTAAGCTTTGAAACCACTACCTGTCCTTCATCCTGTTTTACATTGCCCGTGGAATCAGTAAGCGTGCTTCCTTCTTCCGAACCAATACCAACGGTATTGACCATGATGCCTCTTTCTGCAAGACGGCGTGCCGTGGCAAGGGCATTATCATCATGCGTTTCACCATCGGTAATGAGGATCACGGTTCTGAACCTTTCCGTCTGTTCACCAAACACAAATTCTGCTTTGTCAAGCGCATCACTGATGTTGGTACCCTGTTCTCTCACACTACCCGGGTCCGCAACTGATACAAACATGCGGGTAGCACCTTTGTCAAAAGTCAGGGGCGTGCGGATATAACCATTGCCTGCAAATAATACCAGGCTGGTGCGGTCGTCCTGGAGGCGGTCAATAAATTTTGAAATGAATTGTTTGGCTCTCGTCAGCCGGTCTGGTGCCACATCGGTTGCGAGCATGCTGCCACTTACATCAAGTGCCACCACTACATCAATGCCCTTGCGCACTTCACCGGAGGATTCGGGTATTCTTGGATTGGCAATTGCAATACAGCCAAGTGCAAATGCAAAAAGAAGCAGTATGAATTTGAAAATGATTTTAGGCGAAGAATGATTCCTGTATAAAGCCCGGACCAGTTGCGGATCGCCAATCTTTTTAGCGGACCTGGATTGCCTGTAACGGTAAGCCAGGAATAACAATATAAACAGGGGCAGCAATGCCAGGAGATAAAATGCCTGAGGATATTGAAACTGGTAATTCATTTGAGCTAAGCCTCACGGGCAAATATGATGCTAATCTGGGAAAAGGCAATGGCTTTTGACCTTTGGTTATTGGGTTTGACTACTTGTTGCCTTTCATGAATCCCAGTTCATCAAGAATTCCTTTGAGAATATTCATTCGCACGGCCGCCATATCAATTCCAGGATCATTTGATTCCAGGTTGAGCACAAAAAAATGGGGGTGTTTGTTTTCTTCGATCCAGCCCACTACCCAGCCAATCTGTCTTTGTTTATCTATGCCCCATCCTGTTTTATATGAAAGTCGGTATTCTGGTTTGTTTTCAAACAGCATGGCCTTCTTGACTGTTTCCTGGTTGCCCTGGTGGAAGGGGAGCTGGTTGAAATATAATTTTTTCACCAGCCCGAGTTGTTCATCTGGTGTAATGGTTAAAGAATGATCCAGCCAGAATGAATCAATGGAAGTTTTAATCTTTTTTGAACCGTATGAAATGGTATCGAGCCAGAACTGCATGGTATCCTTTCCGATCCTGCGGGCTACTTCCTGGAAGTATGGTACAGAAGACACGCGGAAAGCCTCGTACATGCTGAGGTCTTTATTCCATTCAGGGCGACGTGATATGCCGTCCCACTTGATCTGCATGTTCTCATTTACGATGATCCCGGTTTGAAGTCCAACCAGCGCATTCACGATCTTGAAAGTAGAAGCGGGCAGGTAGGCGCTGTCCTTATATCTCGAAAGATTGTAAATGGTAAATTTTCCATTGCCGTTATTGAACAGGCCGAAGGTGCCTTCCACCTTGTTTTCCTTAAAATATTTTCCCAGGGAATTTTTTACATCCCCATTATTGGGAGAACAGGACCAGCCAATAACCATAATCATTAAAAACAGCACGGTACGCATGATTCAGCGAAATTTTCCGCGAAGTTAAGCTGCAAAGGATCAGTCTTCCTTTTTCTTTAAAACCGCAAACTGGTAAGCTTTTGCCTGGTAACTGGAAACAGGAGGAATTGCACCGCTGCCACCGGAAGAACGGATTTCTTTGGAGCCAGTACTGTAAAATTCAACCAGGATAGCATCTCCTTCCCTGCGGAACGCATTTATGATCGTGGTATGCTCCACTGTAAATGCACCAGCCAGCCTGTTGCCCACCCAGAAATGATCGAGCAGGATGCCATTGCGTTCATCAATAACCCAGTGGCCTTTTGCGGTATCAACAGCCTTGAGGAGGTAAGGCCGGTTGTCTTTGTTTTGTTCTCCATACACCAGTTGCCATTGCCAGGTACCGGCTGTATCGGTTTTTTGAATGATGAGTTGCATGTTCACCCTCTGGGCTTTAGCATTGCCAGGTTTGAACCATTGCAGTTCGCCCTGCCAGTGGCCTTCAAAATCTGAAGGAAAATTCTGTGCCCTGGCAAAGCAAAGGGAAATGGAGAAGGCAGTAACCAGAATAATCTTTTTCATAAAT
Organism: uncultured bacterium; assembly: GCA_965365375.1. GTDB lineage: Bacteria > Bacteroidota > Bacteroidia > Chitinophagales > Chitinophagaceae > Flavisolibacter. The sequence continues at coordinate 3,307 of CBDUBK010000136.1, forward strand.
TAAGTATGCAGGTCCTGGGAGTTTGTATTGTATCCGAACAATATTTAATTCCAGTTCCGGGTTTCCTGCAAAAAAAAAGCAATACCGGATGATATTGCTGAAATAAAATTCTATAAAAAACCTGGTTTAAATCCAGATCCCGTTGGCGAGTCTTGTTTTTTTATTGCCGTTGCAGTCTCTCTTGGTAGCTGCACAGGAACTGATGGTAACCAATAAAATGGCCAATACGCCAAAAAGAAGAAGCATCCGTTTCATATGTACGATTTTTAGTGAGTGAACAATTTTGTTGTTCAAAGGCTGATTGGGTAGAATTGGTTCATCAGAGGTAAAACGGAGGACTGCGGATATTTATTATGCAGTAGGCTAAAATAACCGGCAATTCTTGTTTTTCATAGTTATTCCAGTTAAATTGTAAGAACAAGGTTCTTTCTTATACACCAAAATAATAATGCATGAAAACGATTTGCAATCTCCTGCTGCTTGCTGGCCTGGTCATTAGCTCCTGCAATAATGACAAAACCAAGGTTTCCACTACAGAAAAAAATGATGACGGCACTGTCACCAAAGCTGAAGTTGACGTAAAAGGCCTGAGTACAAAAGCCGATGAAATAACGGTTAAGATGGATGCACTCAAAAAAATGAAACCTTTTACCATTGAGGAGATGAAAGCCCTGCTTCCTGAAACATTTGACGGGGTGAAACAAAGCAATTATAATGCTTCTGCTACCATGGGATATGCATTCGTGGGAGTGAATTACCGCAAAGATTCCAAAAATGAATTGAAGGTGCAGCTTTTTGATTGTGCCGGTGAAATGGGATCAGCTTTTTATGCTTCTGCCTTCTGGACCTCCATGAGTTTTGTGCAGGAGAATGAAGAAGGTTATACCAAGTCCGTTGATTTTATGAATGGAAAGGCGATCGAGAAATACAGTAAAGCCAATAATGAATCAACCCTCACTTACGTGGTAGGTGACAGGCTGATGGTGGTTTTAGAGGGAAAAAACATGACCCCGGAAGAATTAAAAGCGGCAGCGCAGAAACTTAATATCAAAGCATAAAGAAAAAAGTCCCGGGATGCCGGGACTTTTTTTATTTGATCACTTCCAGTTCTTTGCCAATCCTTGTAAAGGCTGCAATGGCCTGGTCGAGGTGTTTTTGTTCATGGGCAGCACTGATCTGTACCCTGATCCTTGCCTGGCCCTTCGGCACTACAGGGAAAAAGAAGCCAATCACATAAATGCCTTCGTCCAGCAGCCTGTCAGCAAATTTTGCTGCCAGTACTGAATCATAAAGCATAATGGGAACAATCGGGTGTTCTCCGGGCTTGATATCAAAACCGGCTTCGGTCATTTTACTACGGAAGAATTTTGTATTCTGCTCAAGCTTATCCCTCAGTTCTGTTGTTTCACTAAGGAGGTCAAGGACGGCAATGCTGGCACCTGTAATAGAAGGTGCAAGCGTATTTGAGAAAAGATAAGGACGGCTGCGCTGGCGAAGGATATCTATGATTTCTTTGCGGCCACTGGTGAACCCACCGCTTGCGCCTCCTAAGGCTTTCCCCAATGTACCTGTGATAATATCGATCCGCCCCATAACGCCCCTGTACTCATGCGTACCCCTGCCCGTTTTACCCATAAAACCTGAAGCATGGCTTTCATCAACCATTACGATAGCATCATACTGGTCGGCCAGGTCGCAGATGCGGTCCAGCCTGGCAATGGTCCCATCCATGCTGAATACGCCATCGGTGACAATAATTCGGCTGCGCAGGTGGGCAGATTCCTTCAGCTTGGCTTCCAGGTCAGCCATATCATTATGTTCGTAACGGTAGCGCTGGGCCTTGCAAAGCCTTACCCCGTCAATGATTGAGGCATGGTTGAGCGCATCTGAAATGATGGCATCCTGTTCGTTGAAAAGGGGTTCAAACACGCCTCCATTGGCATCAAAGGCTGCAACGTAAAGTATGGTGTCTTCCATTCCGAGAAAATCCGCCAGCTTTTTTTCAAGCTGCTTGTGTATATCCTGGGTGCCGCAGATAAAGCGTACGGAACTCATGCCATAACCATGGCTGTCGATATACTTATGAGCGGCTTCAATGGTTTTGGGATGGGAAGAAAGCCCGAGATAATTGTTGGCACAAAAGTTCAAAACTGTTTTACCATTCACGGTGATCTCGGCGCCCTGGCGGGAACTGATCACCCTTTCATTCTTATATAACCCAGCGTCCCGGATCCCGCTGATCTCAGCCTGGATACGCTGTACAAATTTTTCATTCATGCGGCAAAGATAGGAGGTCAGTCCATGGTCTATGGACCATGGTCCATGGACTTTTTTTACCATTCCTGTAACATACCGCCATCTACCTTCGTCATACCATTCAAACCAACGCCATGAGAAAGGTCATTTTAAACAAATGGTTCCTGCTTACTGCCCTCCTGACCATCAGCCTTTCGGCGTTTTCCATTGTTGCCTATAAGAAAGTGAGAGAAGCCTGCACAGTTACTGATAATTGCAGCCAGTCGCCTTCAGTACCTGCGGAAAAAGGGGAACTGCTGATAGATGCCGTTTCCAGACAGTTCACTTCCTTTATCGCCCTTCCATAAAATTTTTATACTTTTTTGTAACTTTTGATCCTTACAGCCGTAATACTGTAGAATCAAGCTGTTGACCTCTGTTTATGACTGAAAAAGAATACAACGAATGTGTGACCCAGTACGCGGATAACGTGTTCAGGTTCATTCTTAAAAACCTCCGTCACGAGGAAGATGCCCGGGACGTGGTGCAAAGC
>CBDUBK010000137.1:0-6076 GCA_965365375.1 uncultured bacterium
TGCCTGTGCTGATGTTTGCAAAAATGAAAATGAGTGATACCAGGCAGATGATGATAATGTGCCCCGCCAGCATGTTCGCGAACAGACGAATGATCAGCGCGAATGGTTTGGTGAAGATGGAAAGGATCTCCACAGGGATCATGATGAACTTCACAAAACCTGGTACCGGTGGCCAGAAGATATGGCTCCAGTAATGTTTGTTGGCGCTGAAAAGGATCACGATGAAGGAGATCACACCCAGTACCAGTGTGAACGCGATATTACCTGTAACGTTTGCCGCACCAGGTATCAATCCAAAAATATTATTGACCAGGATAAACAGGAATACCGTCAGCAGGTAAGGCAGGTATTTATTGTATTTGCGTCCCAGGTTTGGTTTGGCTACTTCATCCCTGATAAAAGTAATTACGGGTTCCATCAGGTTCTGCGCGCCTTTCGGAGCAGAGGTAACACCAATTCCTTTCTTATATTTTTTAGCTATGGAAAGCATCAGGAAAACCAGGACCGCCAGTGCCAGGAACATCTGCACCACGTTACGTGTGAGGGAGAAATCGTAAACAGTTACCGGTTGGGCATAAGGCCTTCCGTTTTCGTCAACCGCAATAATGCTTTCATCACTCAGTAACTGGATATCCGCATCTGGCATTCCATCTTTTTTCAACTGCTCTTTATAATGGGTAGTAACCAGCCGGTATCCATTATAGGCATCTTCCCCATGATGAAATTTTGAAGAACTGAACATGGACCATCCCCTGCCTGGTTCATATAAAATTACCGGCAAGGGTAAAGTAGCATGAAAATCACCTATGGAGAAAAAATGATATTGGTGTGCATCCATCACGTGGCCAAAGATCACTTCATTGGCATCGAACTTACCGGCATGTTCACCGCCGGTTTCATCCTCAGCCTCATAATGGTCGTCATTATTGGTGTTTTCCTTCACATCGTGCTGGGCCATTGCCTGGGGGGCAATACCGAGGGCAAAAACGCTGAAAACCGCCACCAATAAGCATTTGAAACGTTCTTTTAGCATAACCTCACCTGAAATTTGCCGCAAAGATAAGGGTGGGCGGGGAGAAAATAGCAACTAAAAAGCAAAGCATTTTTTGAGCTGCAAGCTTCCGGCTGCAAGCTGCAAGACTCACGGGTTCAGGCGTGAATTTAAGGGTGGGGATGCTATTTTGAAAGAAGGCATTAATCCAAAAATTAAACCCGGCTCAATTGAGCCGGGCTTGATCTAAAGTCTTGCAGCTTGCAGCTTGTAGCTTGCAGCTTTTCAGTTCACTTGCCAGAACCTGATATTCCACTCTACCGTATTGGTAAGGTAGGTAGCCTTCATATGAATGAGACCAATTCCTCTGGCATACCAGGCATCCCAAACCAGGCCTTCATCCTGGAATGCGCCGCCGCCCACGCTGGTCTGTGACTTAAATTTGATCTTGACCACGTTGGTGAAACTTTTTCCATTGATTGTTGCTGTTCCGTTCCCATCCACACATTCAAATGAATAACGGAGTTTGGTTGCGACCGTATTTTCGAAACCGGTAAACTCAGCTGAGAGCCAGGTCATACCAGTAGTAGCATTTTCTTTCAGGAATAAAATATCTCCTTCCGGAACCGGGGAATCAAAGGTCAGCAGGGCATAATCATGCGCCCGGGCAAATTCGAAATAATCATTGCCCGCTTTCCTGAAATGATATTCCCAGGCTGGTGTGCCGGAATTATCATTCTCTACCACCACAGTATAGGTATTGCCATTATGTGTTGCCGATCCTCCTACGATACGTTTGATGGTATCGGAAGGTGTTGAGCTGAAGCCATCATTGTAGGTCCAGTAGGTAGAAGGTGTCAAAGGAAGGCAGAGTCCGGAAGGTGTACCACCTGTGCCTACCGTAACTGTTATGGTACAGGTTGAGGTTCCCGCAGTTACCGTAAGTGTCTGGGCACCCGCCGCTGTTGGTGTACCGGATCCGTTAAGGGTCACATTCTGTACACCGGTTGCCGCAAAATTCCCGCTGGCAGAGAAGCTCATGCCCGCTACAGTATTTGTTGTAATGGTATAAGAGCCCACTGCGGTAACATTCACTGCAACTGTTATGGTATTGGATGCGCCAAGGATGGTGCCCTGGGTATAGGTACCGTTCACCGTTGAACTGGCACAAACACCGGGACTACCCTGTAAAGTATATGTAGCAGGAGGTGTTGCATTCGGAACAACCGTTACCACGAAAGTGCAGGCACCACCCGCTGCCGTAACAGAAAAAGTTTGCGCTCCGCTGGCGGTTGGAGTTCCGGCTCCATTCAGGGTAATATTCTGGATACCCGTAGTGGTAAAATTGCCCGAACCTGAAAAGGTCATCCCCGCGACTGTATTGGAACTCAGCGTCCAGCTACCGATACTGGTTACATTCACTGAAAGAACCACCTGGTTGGCATTGGTGAGCACAGTACCCTGGGTATAAGTTCCTGCCACATTTGATGATGCGCAGGCACCACCTGCACCCTGGAGGGTAAAGGCAGATCCTCCCTGCACGGTTCCCGGCATCACGGTGACCGGCACAAAACAAACCGTACCGTTAAAGCGTACAGAAAAATCATTGATACCGGCATTGGTGGGAGTTCCCGCTCCTTTGAGCCTTACGCTTATCACCCCTGTATCACCAAAATTACCGGTGGCTTTAAAATAATATCCGTTAATGGTATCTGTTGTGATGGTATATGCTCCTGCCGTTGTAACATCAACCGAGATGTCGATATAGTTGGTATCGCCAAGCGCCTGCCCTGACCTGAAAGTACCATTTACAGTTTTAGGCAGGCATTCACCACCAGCTCCCTGCAATGTGCCCTGGGCGAGCTGGCCCACTTCAAAACTGAGTTCTTTCTGGCAGGAATAAATGAATACGGTAAGTAGTAACAGCGTTAAGCCGGGTAGAAAAAAACGTCTCATATCAGGACAAGGGTTTTGAACAGGAAATCATTTCACTTATGAACGGGAAAGATACTTATTCTATTGCTATGAACTTTTTTTCGAACTGCATTTGATACAATTTGCTGTAGAACCCGCCATGTTGCAAAAGCTCGCGGTGATTCCCTTTTTCCCTGATCTCCCCCTTGTCCAGCACAAGGATCTGGGTGGCCCGCTGAATGGTTGATAAACGATGGGCAATTACAATTGATGTTCTCCCCTGTATCAGGGTATTGATCGCGTGTTCAATCATCTGTTCGCTTTCGGTATCCACCGAAGAAGTGGCTTCATCCAGGATCAGCACGGCTGGATCGTAAAGTAGAGCCCTGATAAAAGAAAGCAGTTGTCTCTGCCCTACAGATAAGGTGGCGCCACGTTCCATTACATTATAATCATAGCCCCCCGGCAATTGCATGATAAAATCATGCATGCCGATCAGCTTTGCTGCTTCGTAAACTTTTTCACGGGGAATATGCTCATTTCTCAAAGTAATATTTTCCATTACCGATCCTGAGAAAAGAAAAACATCCTGCAATACAACACCGATATTCCTCCGCAATGCATCCGTGTTCCATTCTTCAACAGGAACACCATCCAGTAAAATCTTTCCCCTGTCAATTTCATAGAGCCTGTTGAGCAGGCTGATGATGGTTGATTTACCGCTGCCGGTATGGCCTACAATAGCCAGGGTTTCTCCGCGGTTCACTTCAAAACTGATATCCTTCAATACCGGGTTGTTTTCATTATAGCCAAACCATACTTTGTCGAATACGATTCTGCCTTCAGCCTTACCCGGGTCATGCTTTCCTTCCCGGTTGGTGAAATCCTTATTATCCATCACTTTAAAAACACGCTCGCTGGCGATCATGCCCATCTGCAATACATTGAATTTATCAGCGATCACCCTTAACGGCCGGAATAATAGGTTGAGATAAAGAATGAAGGAAAGCACCTTTCCATACTGGTTTTCATTCCACGCCAATGCTTCCTTGGCTGTCCACCAGACTACCAGGCCCATTGATAATGCCAGCACGATTTCCACGATCGGGAAAAACACGGAATAAGCGAAGATGGCGTTGATATTGGCATTGCGGTGTTCCTTATTGATCTCGTGAAATTTATTTGTCTCCCTTTTTTCAGCTGCAAAAGCCTGCACAATGGACATGCCGGTAATATGTTCCTGCACAAATGCATTCAGCCTTGCCACAGCATTTCTCACCCGGTGAAAGGATCGGTTCACACTTTCCTTGAAATAATAGGTGGCCACAATAATGATGGGAAAAGGTATGAGGCAGACCAGCGTGAGCTGCCAGTCTATATAGAACATCACACCAAGGACGCAGAAAATGGACAGCAGGTCAGCGATAATAGGAATTAGCCCGTCAGCGAAAATATCATTCACCCTTTCAATATCATCAATGGTCCTGGTGGTAAGCGTACCTATTGGTGTACGGTCAAACTGGCGAAGGTTGAGGTGCAATACTTTTCCAAAAACACTTACCCTCATATCTTTCACCACGGCCTGTCCAAGCCAGGCTGTGATATAGGAAAAATAAAAACGAAGCGCCGTCTCCAGCAACAGGAATGCGATCTGGATGATGGTGATATAAATCAGCCAGTCAAGATTACTGTTGGTGATATACCTGTTAACGGTAAGCTGGATCAGGAGTGGCCTTACAGGTGTAAATGCCGCCAAAACAATTGCCAGCACTATGGACCAGATGAATCTTCGCTTATACGGACGGGTAAATTGTAAGACCCTTTTCAGAAGAGAAACATCAAAGAAAGGCTTCCTGGATTCAGTGCTGCTCAAAATTCAATCTTTGCTCAAAAATAGAGTACTAGAGTAAATTGCTTTCACCACCCATAGAACTATTATAGGCTTTGATGAAAAGCGCGCCGAGGTTTTTGTATGGAGGAACATAGTCTTCAAAACCATCTACGCGGCCCGCTGCCGCCTTGAATTCATTCCAGAACGGGATCCAGTCGATGTTCTGTCCATTACGCAGCTTTTCATTCATGATGTTGATGAAAGGCTGGTTGATATCGAGTTTTCCTGTTTGTTTGGAAGCTATGATATGTGCGTCAGAGGCACGGCTCAGCACATCATGAATCAGGTTATATCCGCCGCAGGACCCTAACAATACGATCTTTGCGGATGGCTTGATCTGTTCAATGGTATACGGAACATAATAGCTATGCCCCCTGTGAACCACGATAGTTGGTTCAATATTTTTTTCTGCCAGGTATTCATTCAATGCAGCCTGTCCCTTTTCAAGTTCCCCTGTTTCCTCAGGCAGCCAGCGGTTGGCATAGATCACCACAGGTTTTCCTTTTGCAGATGCATACGCTACCCAGTATTTATTGTCTTCGATCTTTTTCCAGTTGGCATTATTGAACTGCGGCACAAAACCATTCCAGTTCATCTTACCATCCTTATCACCATAAAAAAATACCTGCATAACAACCTTGCCGCTCACATCATTCACCAGGGAATTATAGTTCACGTTATATACAGGTGGAATACCAAATTCCTTGGATAGGTCAATATTTTTCGTGCTGTCGGCTGAAAGGAATAACCTGTACAGCAGGTTGTAGATCACCATGCCTCTTTTATTATTCTCCTTCACATTCCTGTCGTAATTGGCTTTTACATTGGTGAGCATATCTGCAGCGATCGGCATGATGCTTTCAGAAATGCTGGCGTAAGAATCCGCAACATCCACCCCGTCTTCAAGGCCGGCTGATTTTTCCAGCCCGTTAACAAAAGCGGTCATTAAGGTCTGTGCCCTGTCCTTATCAGGAAAGGTTCCCAAAAATTCACTGAGGGTATTATAACCAGCAGCAATCCTTACGAATTTTTTGAAACGGTCGAAGCTCACACTCATGAGCAGTGAATCACCACGGCGGTTGATCTTCTGCATCATCAATGGAAAAATTCCATTCACATAGCTGGATGTATACAAATCTCTTTCACCGGCAATAGCCAGGTAATAGAGTTCCTGGGCATTCAGCTGGTTCAGTATCCGGAAACGTACCGGATCCTGTTCGTTGTGCAGTTCATTGATGGTCTTTACAAAATGGGCAACAGCCTTCACCTGCAACATGGTA
>CBDUBK010000138.1:0-6055 GCA_965365375.1 uncultured bacterium
GGTGGGCCGATACTACGGTCAGTTCAAAAGGCAGTTCAAAATATTTCAGGATATCAGCGGCAGCCTGCATGATATTGAGGTCGCTGTCACTTCCCATGATAATAGCGACAAGCGGGGTTGAAGAATTACTGGTTGTTTGAGTTTCAGGCTTCATTCAAAAAATTATAAATGGAGTAAGGTGTTATATGCATATCAGGTTCACCTTTGATGTGACTAAGATAATGCTAAAGCAAAACATCTTTACCTGATCAGGTCACCGCGGAGCCGCATGAGTTCAATTTCAGCCACCTTTACATTATACCTTGCCTGTATCAGGCGGTTCACGGCTTCAGCAAGTCTCAACTGGGCTTCACGCATCTCTATGAAAGTGCTGATGCCAAGGCGGTACCGTTCCCGGGCGATAAAAATATTCTCCCTCACCAGTTTGATATTTTGCTCTTCCAGTGCCAGTGTTCTTTTATAAAGATCATAATCACGGTAAGCATTTGAAATGCTGGTATTGATGAGGGCAAGATTGCGGTCATATACCAGTTCCTGGCTCTGGATATTCAGTTCCGCTGCCCTGATGAGTTTACGGGTATTGAAACCATTGAAGATGGGAATGGTAGCAGTGAACCCATAGTTAAATCCCCTGTTCTGGTTGAACAAAGGCTGGAAGGGATTGATCACGGATTTATTATCAGTCCTGCTGAAATTATACGCGGAATTAAATTCAAGTACAGGAAATCTCTCCGCTCTTCTCAACCTCAAATCCAGTTCAGCGATCTCTAAATTCTTTTGCGCTATGAGCAATTCCGGGTTGATGGCTTCAACGCCATTACTTACAGAATCGAGCGTCAGGTCTGCATTGAAACTGATACTTGTATCTGCTATCGCGAAATCATTTCCCACAGGTAGAACCAGTAATCGGTTCAGTTGTTCTTTCAGGTTATTGATCAGCACCTGTTGTGTCAGGAATAAACTTTGCTGGGCGTTCAGGTCTATCTGCGCCTGCAATACATCTGGTTTCGCGCCCACACCCACATCAAACCGGTATTGTGCCAGCTGGAGTCTTTCCCGGCTCAGGTCAATCTGTTCCTGGATGGCGCGAAGTTGCTGTTCCTGGCGCACCACATCATAATAAATGCGCATCACCTCGGCAACGGTTACGATCACCTGGTTTTTGATCTGCAGTTCACCCAGTTCAACCAGCTGGTTCAAGCGGTTGCGCGCTATGAACATACGAAACCCGTCAAAGAGGGTCCAATCGAGATTCAGCGAGGCATTGGCGTTATTGGAACGGATATTATTGCTTTTTCTTTCTGTTCCATCTGCCAGCACCTGTTTCTGGTTATTATTATTGAAGACCAAGCCACCATTGGCTGTCAGTCTTGGGAGGAGGGAATAATTCGCGTAGGCATAATCCAGTGCGGCAAGTAATGAATCATTTCTTGTGAGCTGGATATCATAATTGTTCTGAAGCGAAATAGCAATGGCTTCATTTATGTTCAAAGGCCTGGCCTGGGCCCCTGCCTTCATCACAGCTGCGCTGCACACCAGGAAAAATATATACTTCAATCTCATGTACAAATAATCTTTTTCTGCCTTTCTATGAATGAACACTTTCCCTTGCCGCGATTCTGTCTTCCTCATCAATCACTTCCAGCGGGTTCTTTTTCTTGCGGGATGATAAATAAGAATACATGGCAGGGATAACGAAGAGGGTCAGCACAAGTGAAAATATAATTCCACCAACGATCACAATTCCCAAAGGTATGCGGCTGGTGGAAGCGGCACCAAGTGAAAGTGCAATAGGAAGGGCGCCTAATGCCATCGCCAGGCTGGTCATCAGGATGGGACGCAAACGCTGGCTGGCAGAATAGATCGCTGCATCCATTTTGGCCATTCCTTTCATCCTGTTCTGGTTGGCAAATTCCACGATAAGGATTCCGTTCTTTGTTACCAGTCCTATCAGCATGATCACACCGATCTGGGAAAAGATATTCCATGTTTGTCCGAAGATCCATAATGATAACATCGCACCCGCAAATGCCAGCGGAACGGTGAACATGATGATCAATGGATCCACAAAGGATTCAAACTGCGCGGCCAGGATCAGGAAAATCAGTCCGAGTGCAAGCAATAAAGCGAAATTGGTATTGCTGCCGCTTTCTGCATAATCTCTTGATGTACCTGATAACTGGGTAGCAAAAGTTTCATCCAGTAATTTATCTGCTATTTCCTGCATCGCTTCAATACCATCACCAACGGTTTTACCGGGGGCAAGACCAGATGAGATGGTTGCGGATTTATACCTGTTGAAATGGTAGATGGTAGACGGGGTAGTGGCCTCCTCAAAACTAACGAGGTTATCAAGACTGATCATCTCACCTGCAGCGTTTCTTACATACAATCCTTTCAGATCGGTGGGGTCATCGCGGTCACTTCTTCTCACCTTGCCCATTACCTGGTATTGTTTTCCTTCCTTGGTAAAATATCCCAGCCTTCGGTTGCTCAATGCAAGTTGCAGGGTTTGTGATACGTCTTCAACACTCACACCAAGTTCACTGGCCTTAAGCCTGTCCACATTGATCCTGAGTTCAGGTTTATTGAATTTCAGATCCGCGTCCACTCCCTGGAGAGCAGGATGCTTTTGTGCTTCTTCCAAAAAGCGTGGCAGGAATTCCGTGAGCTTTTCAAAATTATTATTCTGCAATACAAATTGTACGGGTTGTCCACCACGGCGGCTAACAGAAATGGTTTGCTGTTCAATGGCAAAAGCACGGCCTTCATTAAATTTCGGAAGGTTGCGGTTGACCATTTCAACAATTTGCTTCTGCGATCTTACACGTTCAGGCGGATCCACCAGCATCACATTCACAAAACCTGAATTTGTGGCACCGCCTGCGAAACCAGGCGCTGTCAGGGAAAGAACTGTTTTTCTTTCAGGTACGGAATCCAGCATAAAATTGCTCAGCTTATCCACGTACCTGTCCATATAGTCATAGGCGGTTCCTTCAGGAGCGCTTACCTGTAAACGAAACTGGCTGCGGTCTTCCATGGGTGCGAGTTCTGAAGGCAGCCCCCGGAAAATAATTACGATAGCGCCAAAACAAAGAGCAATAATGATAAAGGCCATCCACCTGATTTTCATAAATCGGGTGAGGAGTTTAGTGTAACCATTCTCCATTCCCCGGAAAAATGGTTCAGTTTTCCTGTAGAACCAGGAATGTTTATGAACATCCTTTTTACTTAATAAAACGTTGAGTACAGGAGTCAGCGTAAGGGAAACAAATGCCGAAATGAGTACTGCACCGGCGACCACGATACCAAATTCACGGAACAGCCTTCCAACAAATCCCTGGAGGAAGATGATGGGTAGAAATACAACAGCGAGAGTGATGGATGTGGCAATGACCGCGAAATAAATCTCCTTGGAGCCTTCACGTGCCGCTCTCCATTTATCCATGCCGGCTTCCATTTTTTTATAAATGTTTTCCGTAACAACGATACCGTCATCCACCACAAGGCCGGTTGCAAGTACGATGGCAAGCAAGGAAAGTACATTGATGGTAAAGCCGGAAACATACATGATGAAAAAGGCACCGATCAAAGAAACAGGAATGTCGATCAGCGGGCGTATGGCAATGAGCCAGTCGCGGAAGAAAAGGTAAATGATCAGGATCACCAGTATCACGGCAATGATCAGGGTTTCTTCCACTTCAGCTATGGACCTTTTGATAAACTTGGTCTGGTCCATCGCGATATCCATCTTCACATCCTGGGGCATCTCTTTTTTCAGCTGCTCATATCTTTTATAGAATTCATTGGAAATGGCAACATAATTGGTACCAGGCTGTGGTATAATAGCCAGCGCGATCATGGGTATACCGCTTTCCCTTAACTGGGATTCTTCATTCTCCAGCCCCAGTTCCGCATAGCCGATATCCTTGATGCTGATATCAGAACCATTCACGTTTTTGATAATGATATTATTGAATTCTTCTTCCGTGTTCAGCCTGCCAAAGGTTCTAACGATCAGCTCCGTGGCATTACCGGAAATTTTTCCGGAAGGCAATTCCACGTTCTCGCGGTTCAATGCGATCTGCACATCATTGGGTGTGAGGGAATAGGCAGTGAGTTTTTGCGGGTCGAACCAGATCCGCATCGCGTATCTTTTTTCACCCCAGATCTGGATGGCACTCACACCGGGAATGGTCTGGATTCTTTCCACCAGTACATTATTCGCCCACTCGGAAATTTCAAGCTGGTTGCGTGTATCGCTCTGCACCGTCATCGAAAGAATGGCATCAGAACTCGCATCTGCCTTCGAAACTACGGGGGGAGCTTCCAGGTCGTTGGGTAATGATCTTGAAGCCTGTGAAACCTTGTCCCTTACATCATTCGCCGCAGCTTCGAGATCAACGCTTAATTCAAATTCTACATTGATATTGCTCGAGCCTGAACTGCTTGATGAAGTAATATTCTTGATACCGGCGATACCATTGATGGCTTTTTCCAAGGGCTCGGTGATCTGTGTTTCAATGATCTCGGGGTTGGCACCACCGTAGTTGGTGCGCACGTTGATATTGGGCGGATCAATAGCCGGGTAGTCCCTGACGCCAAGGAAATTAAATCCAATGACTCCAAAAACGATAATAAGGATGTTCAGTACAATCGCAAGTACCGGCCTTCTTAAACTGATCTCGGAAATATTCATACGCCCCCTAACTTTTCTTGTTTGTTGAAACCTTGTTCACTACGATCCTTGCATCTGGTCTTAGTCCCAGCAATCCTGTTATGATCACGGTATCACCAGGCTTAAGCCCGTTGGTGATCTGTATCATAGATGAATCCCTGACACCGGTAGCCACCTCTATAAAATCAGCCTTGCCATTATTGACCACGTACACTTTTTTACCTCGTGCCTGGGGAATGATGGCCTGGGTTGGAACCATGATGGCATTATTATCCGGGGCAAATAAAAGTTTTACTTTGGCAAATGCACCGGGCACCAGGCCAACCTCACCACCTCTGACAGTAGCTCTTACAGTAAGGGCACGGTTATCCTGTGATATCCCGGATTCTGTGGCCATTACAGTTGCGGTATATCCGCCTTCCTGGCCTTCAACTGTAAAGTTGACGATCTGGCCTTTTTTAATCTGTGAAATATATTTTTCAGGGATATTAAAATCAATTCTCAGCTCACTGATCTTCTGGATCGTGGTTACGATGCTTGCAGGAGTTACATAGGCGCCAGTACTGATTTCCTTTAATCCGAGTTTGCCACTGAAAGGGGCGCGGATCACGGTCTTGGCGATCTCTGTATTGACTATGTCAAGGTCAGCGCGCAGGTTGCTTACATTCAAGCGTGTTACATCATAATCCTGCTTGCTGATTCCCCCTATTTTCTGTAAAGCCTCATAACGATCCTCTGTAGTTCTTGCAATTTGTAACTGCACTTCAATCTTTCTTTTTTGCGCCTGCAGGTCACCGTCATACAAGCGGGCCAGCACAGCACCTTTTTGAACAAAAGCTCCTTCACGTACATTCAATTGGGTAACCCTTCCTGATACTTCGGGATGTATCTCGGTTGATTCACCGGCTACAATGGTTCCGGGTACTTCTATGGATTCAGTGACAGTTGTGGTTTGAACCAGGAATCCCTCAACCCTTGCCGGTGGCCTTTGCTGTGATGCCTGCCGTTGTTGTGCAGCCGCTTCTTTTTTTCGGTCGCTGCCGCAGGAACTGATAAAAACCGTTGAAATAATGGAGAGGAGAAAAAAATGCAGGTAAGTAAATTTCACTTGGCTGTAAGATTGGGTTAAGAGCGTCAAAATTAGCCCCTTCTGAAAGAAATCTGCCCCTAAAAATATGAGGGGCCTCCTTATTAACATTTTTTAACCTTGCTGTCGGATGAACGGTTGTATAATGGATTAACTGGTAACTGTAAGGGCCTGGCGGATCTTATTTGCTTTATGCAGTAGGTCCTGCTTCTCCTGGCTCATGATGGTGATATGTCCCATTTTACGGCCAGGCTTGGTTTGAAACTTTCCATAGATATGTACAAATGCAT
>CBDUBK010000139.1:0-6040 GCA_965365375.1 uncultured bacterium
GTCCACATTTAATGCAGACGCATTCATGGCAACTAAAACATCATACTGGTCACCCGGTGTGAAGATTTCAGTACTTCCGAAATGCACCTGGAAGCCGGATACACCGGCAATGGTTCCTATCGGGGCTCTTATCTCAGATGGATAATCAGGGAAAGTGCTAAGATCATTTCCAAACAGCGCGGCAGTGTCCGTGAACTGCATGCCTGTAAGCTGCATGCCATCTCCTGAATCTCCTGAAAACCTGATAACGATCTTTTCCACCTCTTTGATGGAGGTATTTTTTCCTGTTTTGATGTCTATGGTTTCCATGAGCGAAGCTTTGATGTTTAAGATGCTAAGAAAGATCCGGCATCATCTCCCGGCTGTATGCATTAACTACCTAAAGGAACTTCCGTTAACAGGAAAATAATATGAGTTATGTCAATCAGTTCAATGATTTATAACGCTTTCATTTTTACAGTACAAATGAGCCGGTGTCGGTCATATCATACATATATAGTAGTAAGTGGATGGCCAGGCCTTTTTTGTTGAATCAGGAATGCAAATTTTTCTTTTCCAGGAATTTTCCCTTGTAAATATCAGCCTGAGCAAAGTCATTCAGGGAGTTGACCTGTAAAAGCTTTCTTCCAAAAATCCTGTCTCACCTTGTCCCATATTTACCACCAACATTTGACAGATGCAAAACGCAGTAATAGAATATCTCGAAAAACAAACGGTAGCAGGCATCGCCTGCCTTGACGAAAATGGTTTGCCTTATTGTTTCAGTTGTTTTTATGCATTTGATCATTCTAAGCAAATCCTGGTTTTCAAAAGTTCCGTTGATTCCAGGCACAGCACCATGTTGGAGAATCACCCGGAACTGGCTGGTACGGTCAATCCTGATAAGCTGAACAAACTTGCCATAAAAGGCATCCAGTTCAAGGGTATGATCGATACTGACCCAAAGACTATTTCACAGGGCAGGGATCTGTATTACAAACGTTTTCCTTTCGCTGTTGCCATGAAAGGAGATGTTTGGGTTATCCGCCTGTCATGGATTAAAATGACCGACCAGGCCCTGGGATTTGGAAAGAAGATGGAATGGGAGAGAACAGAAAGAGAAAGAGAAACAGAAACAGGAAGAGAAAGAGAAAGAGAAAGAGAAAGAGTAATACCCTAGGTAACGATTAGACATAAATTTTTACAGCAGCAAGAAACAGCTTATTGCTTTGGTCTTGCAGCTTGCAGCTTGAACCTTGAACCTTGAACCTTGAACCTTGATCCTTGCAACTCTCAAACGTACAAACTAACACTCATGCATACCGATCTTAAAGAACTCCCAGTCGCTGCTCCCATAAAAGACCAGGCCACCGTCAAAGTGATGGATGGCAATGAAGCAGCAGCCAGCATTGCTTACAAAACCAGTGAAGTCTGCGCCATCTACCCCATTACTCCCTCTTCCAATATGGGAGAGTGGGCTGATGAATGGAGCAGTGAAGGAAAGACAAATATTTATGGTGAGGTGCCTAAGGTCATCGAGATGCAGAGTGAGGCCGGTGCTGCGGGTACCATACATGGTGCCCTGCAGGGTGGTGTGCTTGCTTCCACATTTACCTGTTCACAGGGTCTGCTCCTGATGATCCCGAATATGTACAAGATCGCAGGTGAACTGACACCAACAGTTTTTCATATTGCCGCGAGGGCTCTTGCTACCCATGCGCTTTCCAACTTTGGTGATCATAGTGATGTGATGGCAGTGCGCCAGACCGGTTTTGCCATGCTCTTTGGCTGCAGTCCACAGGAAGCGCATGACATGGCCATGATTGCTACTTCGGCATCCTTACGTTCAAGCATTCCTTTCCTTAATATATTCGATGGCTTCCGCACTTCGCATGAACTCAATGAAGTGAGGATGATACCTGACAGTGTCATCCGCAAAATGATCAATGATGATGATGTGGCCAGGCACCGCAACCGCGCCATGAATCCTTCCAATCCTTTTATCCGTGGTACCGCCCAAAATCCTGATGTGTATTTCCAGAGCAGGGAAGCTGCTAACCGCTACCATTGGAATGTTCCCGAAGTGGTGGAAGAAACCATGAAAACATTCTCTGAACTGACTGGACGCTCCTATGAATTATTCACTTACCACGGGCATCCTGAAGCAGAAAGGCTGATCATTATTATGGGATCCGGTGCCGGTGCTGTTGAAGAAACTGTTGATCATATGATTGGTGAAGGAGAGAAAGTTGGTTTCCTCAATGTGCGTCTCTTCCGTCCTTTCTCCGTGCGTCATTTTATTCATGCCATTCCAAAAACCGTAAAACAAATCGCTGTTCTCGACCGCAGCAAGGAAACAGGGGCAATTGGTGAACCGCTGTTCATGGATGTGGTGAATGCCATGCACGCTGCCTGGAACCATCCCATGCCAGGTATCATTGGCGGACGTTATGGTCTCGCTTCCAAAGAATTCACTCCGGCCATGGTGAAAGCTGTGTTTCATGAGCTGACTAAAAAATATCCCAAGAAAGGATTCACCATCGGTATTGAAGATAATATTACATACACCAGCCTTCCTTACGATAAATCATTTTCCCTTGAAGACCAGCACCTGTTCCGTGGCCTGTTCTATGGCCTGGGTTCAGATGGTACAGTGAGCGCCAATAAAAACACCATCAAAATTGTAGGTGAGGAAACCGGCCGGCATGTGCAGGGCTATTTCGTGTATGATTCCAAAAAATCAGGATCCCTCACTACATCACATTTACGGTTCAGTGAAAAACCGGTTCAATCCACTTACCTGGTTACCTCTGCTAATTTTATTGCCTGCCATCATTTTCATTACCTCGATAAATATGATGTGCTCCGAGATGCAGAGCAGGGGGCTACCTTCCTGCTGAACACTCCTTTTGAAAAAGAGGAAGTATGGAAGCACCTTCCTGCTTCCGTTCAGAAGACCATTAAAGAAAAACAACTGCGCTTTTACGTGATCAATGCATCAAGAGTGGCAAGAGAAACAGGAATGGGTTCAAGGATTAACGGGATTCTGCAGACCTGCTTTTTTGCCATCAGCAATGTGATGCCCAGGGAAAAAGCCATTGAATCCATCAAAAAAGGTATCCGCAAATCCTATGGCCGCAAAGGTGAAGCCATCGTTCAAAAGAATTTTGATGCGGTTGATAAAACCCTTGCCAATCTTAGCGAGATTGATTACAGTTCATTGGAGACGGGAATCAGGCCAATGCCTTCACTGGCCATACAGGATGCTCCTGATTTTGTCAGGGATGTAATCGGGAAAATCATTTCAGGCGGTGGTGATGAACTGCCTGTCAGTGCTTTCCCTGCCGACGGTACCTATCCATCCGGCACAACAAAATTCGAAAAACGCAGTATAGGTGATAAGGCACCTGTCTGGGATCCGCAACTATGCTCCCAGTGCGCCAAATGTTTTTTTGTTTGCCCGCATGCAGCTATCAGGCCCAAGGTTTATAATAGCGATCTGCTGGTTGATGCTCCTGATTTTTTCAAGCACACTGCACCCATAGGTAAAGAATTTTTCAAGGATAGTGAATCTTATACACTGCAGGTATCTGTAGAAGATTGCACAGGCTGTAATCTTTGTTACGAGGTATGTCCCATAGAAAGTAAAACAGAACCCGGGCATAAGGCCATCAATATGCAGGAATCGATCAGCCTGAAAGAAACAGAAAAACAAAACTGGGATTTCTTCCTTTCTCTTCCTGATATTGACCGCACAAGGGTCAACCGTTCCACGGTGAAAGGTTCCCAGTTCCTCGAGCCCCTGTTTGAATTTTCCGGGGCCTGCAGCGGTTGTGGTGAAACACCTTATATAAAATTACTCACGCAATTGTTTGGTGACCGCATGCTGGTTGCGAATGCTACCGGCTGCTCATCAATTTTCGGAGGAAACCTTCCAACCACACCATGGTCGCAAAACAGCGAGGGCTGCGGACCTGCATGGGCTAATTCACTTTTTGAAGATAATGCTGAATTTGGCCTGGGAATCAAACTGGCCAATGACCAGAAAGGCCTGTATGCCAGAACCCTTCTCGCTAAACTTATTGAGGAAGTTGGAGAAGACCTGGCCCTGAAAATCCTGAACAATGAAGAAACTGTGGAAGCAGAAGTGATAGAGCAGAAAAGAAATGTAAATGAACTGAAAAGAAGACTGAGAACTTTTGATACGCAGGTAGCGAAACAACTGCTGAACGTAGCAGATTTTCTCCAGAAAAAATCTATGTGGATCATTGGTGGTGATGGATGGGCATATGATATTGGTTTCAGCGGTCTTGACCATGTGCTGTCAACTGGTGAGAATATCAATATCCTGGTTCTTGACACGGAAGTATATTCCAATACAGGCGGACAAAAATCCAAGTCAACACCAATAGGCGCGAGTGCTAAATTTTCCATCAAGGGTAAGACCACCGGTAAGAAAGACCTGGCCATGCAGGCCATTGCGCATGGTACCGCCTATGTTGCGCAGATCGCCATGGGCGCTAATGATGTTCAGGCTTTGAAAACCATCATTGAAGCGGAAGCCTTTCCTGGTCCATCCATCATTATTGCCTATAGCCATTGCATCGCTCATGGATATGAAATGGCACATGGTCTTGATCAGCAAAGCATGGCAGTAAAAACAGGTTACTGGCCGCTGTTCCGTTATCATCCTTTGAAAGAAAAAGGACAGAGGTTTGTTTTAGACAGCAAGAGTCCGGCTGCTGACCTTGACCAGTTCCTTTATAAAGAAAACCGTTTTGCTACCATCAAAAACAATAACCCGGAAAGAGCAGATGAATTCCTTGCCCAATCCAACCAGGCATTAAAAACCCGTTGGGACAGGATAGAAGCATTGAAAGCTTTATAGGATTAGTTAACCAAATGCAAGTTCAAGTTGTGGCCGGGCAGCCTGTTGGGGTGGCCCGGTCATTTTTTTCGCTGCAGCACTGATGTGGTAAACACCGGTTTCTTCGAAACGCGAAGCGATCACCATTTCAACTCCCTGTGCATGCCTGTCAAACAATTCCTTTACCAGCACCGGGCAATTATTGTTTTTGGATAAATGGGAAAGGAAAAGATGACTCATAAAAGAAGGCCTGAACTTTTTGAAAAGTTCAAGTGCCTGCGTATTACTCAGGTGCCCATGATCACTGCGAATCCTTTTTTTGAGATGGAAAGGATAATTACCTTTTTCCAGCATCTCTTCATCATAATTGGCTTCAAGAAAAGCAGCATGGCACTGGCTGAAATGTTTTACCACGTGACTGCAGGGAATGCCGATATCCGTGAACACACCCACTTTTACATCATTACATCCAACCACGAAACTGTAAGGGTCACAGGCATCATGGAATTTAGGGAAAGCGGTGATGGATAAATTGCCAACCTGTACAGGCTCGTAAGCTGTAAAAGTCCTGGTGTAACCATTATCAAGGTAGAGCTTACCATTCCTTGCGGTAGGCGGGGTAATATAAACCGGTAGGTGAAATTTTTTGACGAGGGAATGAATGCCCCTGATATGGTCGGAATGTTCATGCGAAACAAAAACCGCCTTCAGTTTCTGTATGTTTAGTCCCAGCCTTTTCATCCGTTTTTCTATCTCGCGGCAGGAAATACCCGCATCCACCAGCACAGCCTCGTTTTCATTGCCGATATAAAAGCAATTGCCATTACTACCTGAATTGAGGGAGGATACAAGGAGGGACATGGAGGCAAAAATAGCGGATTAAATGTCAATGGAAGCTGTTGGCCTTTGGCCATTGGCCAATGGCTATAAGCCAACAGCCTTCCAAATCATGCATCATTCCTTCCCGCCTGCCACTGGTCCAGCTGTTTTTCTTTTTGCTTGCGGATCATTTGTTGCAGTTTATTGACAGCCGCGTCAACGCTTTGTTCAAACTCAGGACTGCTTTCTTTTATAAAATGATCATTGCCTGGAACTTCCAGCCTGATCTCGCAATAAGTATTTGGTACCACACGGTCCGGCCCCAGGAACAGGGTTACATTGGCTCTTACAATATGGTCATTGGGGGTAAGTTTT
>CBDUBK010000140.1:0-6039 GCA_965365375.1 uncultured bacterium
CTTAATGAATTTCAACAGCCACTTCCCGTCTTCCCGCCTTCCCGGCTATCCTTGCATGAAACAAAAAAAACCGCTCCATGGGGAGCGGTCAGCTTCAAAGGGATTTATTTTAGAAATTGAAACCCAGTCCCACTTTAAATGAGCGGTTATAGGCATTAAAATTCTGGTTGGCATCTGCTCTTGACAATCCATGATCGTAAGAAGCAGAAATGTTCACACCATTTTCAAACTGGTAACCAACACCACCTGTGATACCTGCATCCCAGCGGTTCAGTTGTTCCGTAGCATCCAAAGTTTTATTCAGGATATTGAAACCAAGAATACCGGCTGTTGTTCTCAGGTCAGACTTGGCCAGGTAAGAAACCTGGGGTCCGGCGAAAACCTGGAAACCATTCATATTTACTTTAAGCAAAACAGGAAGATCTATGTAATGAGAGTTCAACTGTGCTTTTGCATTGGCACCCAGGAACTCCATTCCCTTAATACCTAACTCACCTCTCATTTCATATCCACGTTGCGTGTAACCAATTCCAGGTTCAACAGAAACAGCTCCACCAAGAGGAATATTGGCACTCACCGCGCCAAAGAAGCCGGTTTTATTGTGCGTAGTAATATGACCGTTGGTATAATCAATAAGCTGGTCCAGGCTGGTGGCAGCATCTCCTTTGATGGTAGAGGAAGTCACACCTCCTTTGATAGTGAAAGATGGTTGTGTTTGTGCCATGGCAATACTGCCTATCACAAGAGAGGAAAAGAGTAAAATTTGTTTTTTCATAAAGAATGGCGAACGTTGGTTTAATCCGTTCCCAAATGAGAAAGCCGGATGCCGTCTGAAGATTAAACCGCCTTAGATAAGTTTGTGTTAAAGGACCATGGACCATGGTCCATGGACGATGGACTTTTATCTAATTCTTAAAGTCATTAACAATTCTTACTCATTAGCATAAAAATCAACCGCTCATACTTCTGTCATAAAATCCTTCCATTTATACTAATGCCTTCTTCCGCGTTTGAAAATTGGAGCATCTTACGACATATTTCGTAACCAACGATACCAACGCTCATGAAAAATTTGCTCTTCTTCACCTGTTTCCTTTGTTGTGCACTGTTTTCTTTTGCACAGCAAAACAGCAGCATCAGTGGTACTGTAAAGGATGAAGCTTCAAAAAAACCACTTCAGTATGTAACCGTTGAACTTTCAAAAAACGGGCAGCCGGTGAAATCGGTTTATACCAATGACAAGGGGCAATTCGCGATTGCGGGTATTGATACGGGCAGGTACCAGTTGCTGGTAACACATACCGGCTTTGCTGAATTGCAGCAGGATATTGAAGTGGGCAGCCAGAAATCGATGGTGCTGGATGAAATGGTACTCAAAGCCGCGGATGCCACCATGCAGGGTGTGGTAGTGAGGGCGAGGAAACCGCTGATTGAACAGCAGGATGATAAGATTGTCTTTAACGTGGAAAATGATCCTGCCACCAAAACCGAAACTGCTATCGACATCCTTCGTAAAACACCATTCGTAAGTGTGGACGGGGAAGATAATATTACCGTAAATGGACAGAGCAGTTTCCGGGTATTGCTTAATGGACGTGAGACCGCCATGTTCGCACAGAATGTAAAGGAAGCACTGAAAGGTTTTCCCGGTGCACTCATTACTAAAATTGAAGTGATCACCTCACCATCGGCCAAATATGACGCGGAGGGTGTAGGTGGTGTGATCAACATCATCACACGGAAAAAAGTGGTGGGTTATAATGGTTCCATCAACACGCATACAAGCACAATAGGATGGACCAATCTCAATGCAAACTTCAGCGCGAAGTTTGGCAAGATCGGTATCACCGCCAACTATGGTGTGAATGGTGCCAACGGTATCATGGGCCGCTCTAAAATGGAAACACTTCCTTTAGTGCCTTCCTATTTCACCAAACGTTCTTTAACCGGCAGCAGGGAAATGACCAATTTCTGGAATTTCGGTAATGCTGAAGTGAGCTGGGAATTGGATACCATGAACACGCTGAGTTTTTATGGGAATGTGAGCGGGGGTAAAAATAAAGTCCTCTTCGACCAGGTGATCACTACCTCATTTGCCAATGGTGATGATTCTACAAGTTATTATGACCTGAAAAGCAGGAATGAATATCCCACTACAAGTGTGGGCGCTGATTATATCCGCAAATTCAGTTCAAACAAGGAAAAAGAATTCAGCATCCGCTTCAATTCAGAATTTGGCAACAGCAATACCTTCCTCAACAGTTTTATGGACAACCCGCTGGAAAACGACCGCTATGTGATCAACAACAGCGTGGCGAAGAACAAGCAGTACACCATACAGTCAGACTATATTTTCCCTATGAGAAATGGCCGCAAGCTGGAAACGGGTGTTAAGGGAATTCTGCGCAGGGCCACCTCTGATTTTGAAAGCCTGCAACGTAGCACCAACCTGGAAGATTATTCACTGAACCGGGATAATACCGACTATTTCCGCTACGACCAGGATGTGTACAGTGTTTACGGCAGCTATAATTTCAAAGTGAAAAAAACCAGCTTCCGTCTTGGTGCACGTCTTGAACACACAGAGGTGGATGGTAATTTTGTATCCAGCAAAACCAAGGTTGACCAGGGTTATACCAATATTTTACCTAACATCCAGTCATCAACTAAATTCAGTAATAAGTTCACGCTGGTGGTTACCTATAGCGACCGCCTGCAGCGTCCCTTCATCTGGAACCTGAACCCTTTCAAGAATAATAACGATCCGCGATTTATCAGTTATGGTAATCCCAACCTGGATCCGCAGGTGATCCACAATCTTTCTGTACAGACCAGGTATATGAATGGAGGTACTTTCGCAGGCATTACCTTCTCGGGGTCTTACAGTGATAATATGATCGTGCAGTATTCAAGTTTCGATGCGGCCACCGGTGTCACCAGCACTACCAGCGCCAACCTGGGTAAGGAAACGGTGATCGGTGCGCAGGGAAATATCAGCACCAAGATCAATCCTGACTGGAGTGTATTCATTAATGGAAGCATCCGCTACAACCATGTGCAGAATAAATCAGATGCCAGCCAGAAGAACAGTGGCTTTGGTGGGAATGCCAACCTGAATACCAGCTATTCCATCAGTAAAAAATTTGTCACCAGCGGTTACGCAGGTTTCTTCAGGAATGGTGTGAGCATCCAGACAAGCTACCCGCTGAACATCTGGTATGGTATCAATGCCGGTTATAAATTATTCAAAGAAAAGCTGACGCTCTCTGTAGGTCTTGCCAATTTCTTTGAGAAAGAAAGAAAATGGGAGTTGAAGACGGTTGACCCTGCCTTTACCTATACCAGCACTACCATCATGCCTTACCGCGGCATATCGTTCAGCCTGTCATGGAATTTTGGAAAGCTGACTGAAAATGTGAGCAAGAAAAAGGGTGTGAACAATGATGACCTGCTGCAGAACAGCAGTAATTAAGGAAGTTAATCAGTACCTTATTCTATATAGATCTTATGGCAAAGGACGCTTGATGCGTCCTTTGTTTTTTGGCGGTTCAACCATAAAATTCCGGCTTTCGCCTGATGTTACCAGCGGGTGAACAAAATGAAATGCTAATAACATCGTTTTAAGATGGGAGAACCCTAGTTTTACAGTAAACATTATCCAACAGAAACCGTCAAATCAATAAACTGCCATGGATACGCACATCACCAATTGGGAAATGAGCCTGGACACCGACCAGAATGCAATGGCCAAAGAAGAAATTGCCACCTGGCCCTCGGAGCCATATAAACTGGACTGGAGTAATATTAACTGGAACTGATTGAGAACAGTTCAAAGTTTATAGTTCAAAGTTCAAAGTCGATGTCATCAGAGAATGGTGTGGCTGAAAGTGAAGTCAGAAGTCAATAATGCACTTCACATTGCCTTCCCGACTATTCATCAAAAAAATTTAAACGCAAAGACCGCAAAGAATGCAAGCTTGATTTTGCTAACAACCTGGTTAGAGCGCTAGGGGCGCAAAGAAAGATCTCTGCGGAAAAAAAACATAACATTCTCTGGTGCACTAGGCCAATAGCCAACAGCTAAAAGCCAAAAGCCTCTCTCTGCGCAATCTCCTTTTCTCCTTTGCCAGCCGTAGCTTCAGCGAAGGATGGTTTTCTCTGCAGTGAAAAAAAACTTCAACTGCAAAGCTCGCAAAATATCGCAAAGAAAACGCAAAGTAACTCTCTTCCTTGGCGTTCTTCTTTCCTGGCGGTTTAAAAACGTATTTATACCAATCTGTTTATTCGTATTCTTCCTAATAATCCTTCATCATTACAGTAAAATCCATAACCCGATAAACGGTCAAATCTGCTCTTGTACAGGGTGTCCTTGAGGAGTAGTTTTGTATCAGAAGTTGATTGATATCGAAATCAATCCATCCAATGTCCTAGAAACCGTCCAGTAAGTTTTTGTTGAAATCCATATCCCAAGCGAAAAGCCAAAATCCGTATCAGTCAACTTCTTCCTTTAATCCTATCCAATTCCTAGTAAGACCGCCTCGTGTAAAACCTTATCCGGAAAACCCTTTGAAAGCCGTTGCTAATCCTCTTGATTAACCTTAACGCCTTAGGTAATGTGTGCAATGCAAGAAATAAAAAGGGTCCTGGTCATTGATGATGACATAGACCTGTTGATGCTGCTGGAAAGAAGCCTTCAAAAACAAGGTTATCTCGTAGAGACCGCAGCCAGTCTCCCCGAAGCCGAAGAGATCGTCCCTGAATTTATGCCCACTGTGGTGCTTCTCGACATTAATGTAAAAGGAGAAGACGGCAGGAAACTTTGCTGGAAACTGAAAAATTCTCCCATGATGTACCAGCCAAAAGTTATCATCATGTCGGGATATGATTTCAGTTCTTCAAGAGCATTTTTGTTTGGAGCAGATGATATGGTTACGAAACCATTTCCATTTGAATTCCTGCATCACAGGATCAGGATGCAGATGGAAGCAGCGGTTTAACAGTTGTGATCGGGAAATCGTGAGGCGTGAAACGTGAATGGTGAATGGTGAATGGTGAATGCTTTCCGGATGAAACTATATTCTTTTCTTTAAAAACTCCTGGCAAAGAAGTACCAAATTATTCCCTCAGACTCAGACTTTGAACTATGAACTTTGATCTTAAGCCTTCCTGATAAACCATACCTAACAAAAAAAGCCAATGATAATCATTGGCTTTTTCATTTGGACGCAGACAATCAGGCGGTAAAGGCAACCGCCATGATGGTGATGATCAGGACCATGGTAAAAGCCCAGGCGAAAAAGGCAATACTGTCGCAGATCAGCGCCACAATGGGATTGTGATGGTAAAGGTTGATGATTCTTTTCATAGGGGTGTTTTTGATGTTAGCGATGAGGTACAACAGCAAATTAATCCACTCCTTTTGCAATGAAAAGCAAAACGAAAAAAATCATTCCATATTCAATGGTAGTACTTAGGGATTGTTCGTAAGCACTTAAGGGTTCTTCCTTTTTTATTCAAACATCATTGGGAGCCACGCATCTTTTCCAGTATTCCATGATCACTGTAATGGTTTTTTCCAGCTCCGCCATTTTGGTATTCTTGATAAAAAATCCCTGGACTGACATGCTATACGCATCTACCACTGCTTTTTGGGAGGAAGCAGTAGTAAAGAACAGGTAAGGAATACATTTCAGCTGGAGCTGGGCATCTGTATAAATCTTGGTGCGGAGGGCAAAACCATCCAGCTTGGGCATGTTGATATCAGAGAGAATGAGAAAGGGTGTGATATCCGTCCGGTTCAGATATACCAGGGCCTCTTCACTATCCAGGAAAAAAATAATCTCGTTGGGATAATCGAGCTTTTGAAATACTTCGAGCAGAATCTCCTGGTCGTCTGCATCATCTTCAATTATAATTACAGGTCCGTTTCTATTCATAAAATTTCTTTCTTAAAATGAAGTAGTGGTTAAAACCACAACTCCTGATGGATATTGGATAGCCGCATCATCTTCAGCTGTCAGGTAAATTTTTGTTGGCTTC
>CBDUBK010000141.1:0-6013 GCA_965365375.1 uncultured bacterium
TTTATTCCCAGTACTTCTGTGTAGAATCAGCCCTGCCTTCCTGGTTGTATACCAGTTTGCGGTCTTTCATTCCTTTCAGTTCCACCTGGTAAAACACCTGTCCGTTTTTTTCAAGCCTTTCCGCATCATCGATCTCACCATCATATTGTTGTTTCACATGATCGTGAATGGAAGCCGGTACTTCTTTCACAGGCACATCTTCTTTCTGCATGATCACTTTACCGGAAGCGTCAAGCTGTATGGTGATGTCAGTACTGTCATTCACATCTATTTCGGCTTCATAATTTTCACCCGTTTTTTTCCAGTCTACCTTCTGGTCGGGATATTTATCAGTCACAGATTTTTTTACAGCTTCAGGAATATCGCCCGAAGCAACTTCGTTGTCATTGCAGGCCATGAAGAACAGGCAGGCAGCTAAAAAAACAGTTGATCTTTTCATGTTGAATAGGTTTGGAGAAATTTATGCAAGCATTAAGCCAGGGGAAAGTCTAAGCCGCAAGATTCAAGCAACCTTATTTAGGCAAGTACAACAATTCACCATTCACAATTCACCATTCACCATTCCCCATTCACCATCTCACGGCGCTATCACCGTCCTGCTGCTCACACTATGCGCACTAAAATACCCAAGCGCGCCTCCGCTGATATTGGTAATGGGATTGGCCGGCGCTACTGTATTGCCCTGGCCGCTGGCGCCTCCATTTCTGAGTGTGTACCAGTATTTCAGCACAGCATCATCAATGGAAAGCAGTTCGATCTTCACCTCATCACCGGATTTGATGTTACGGGGATCATCTTCCCTGTCTATCCCCGAATCAAGCTGCAGTATTTCCTGCAGGCCATCGGTAAATTCATCATCATTCCAGAAAATCGCAGGATCCTTTACGCCGTTCAGGTACTGGATAAAACGGTACCCGTTATTGATACCTGCCGGATCGGTATAAGCAATGGTTGGAAATTTAAACTGCCCGAAAGGTCCTGTTTCAATGAGCAGGGTATCCAGGGGAACATGCTGGGGCATGGTGCTGGAAGCTGAAAACTGTTCACTGCCAATATTCACGGTCAATTCATACAAATGACCGGGCGTTCCATTAATCAGGTTATTTTCATAAACTCCCGGAGAGGTTTCCGTAAGCGTGTATGGTATACCGTTATCCCTGATCACAACCAGCGCCCCACTTACGCCGGGGAACTGGTTGTCGCCATCAAAATTTTTGGAACGGGTAAGCAAAACCTTCCCGCTGCCGGGCAGATTCGTGATCACACCTTCAATTACATAACGGGGTTCATTATCACCCAGGTCCAGGTCAATCACCTTCCTGCAGGAAATAAAAAAAGAACAGCTTATCAAAATGATCAAAAAGGTTTTCATAGGTTAAAATTTAAAATGGTAAGTAATGGATGGAATGAAGGTGAACAGGGAAGTTTTGACCACCTCTGTTTTTTGCGGATCATCTTCGCTTTCCCTGAAATTGATCTGCCAGGCATTGGCCCGCCCGTAAGCATTATAGAGGCTGAAACTCAATTCTGAACTGAATTTTTTTCCTTTCTTCAATTGTTTGGTTGCACCCAGGTCAAGCCGGTGATAATGGGGCATGCGGTGCGCATTTCTTTCACTGTAGGAAAAATAAACCTCGCCATCAATCATATACTTTCCATCAGGATAGGTGACGGCATCACCCGTATAAAAAATCCAGTTGGCTGAGAGTGTCCATTTCTTATTGAGCTGGTATATACCTACAATGGCAATATCATGTGTTCTGTCCTGGCGGGCGTTATACCAACGGTTTTCATTAATGCCATTGACCTGTCTTTCTGTTTTGGAAAGTGTATAACTGATCCATCCATTCAGGCGGCCAGTATGTTTTCTCAACAGCCATTCTATTCCATATGCTCTTCCCCTGCCAAATAGTAACTGGGTTTCTATGGCTTCATTTGAAAAGATCCGGGCACCATTGCGGTAGTCCAGCTGGTTCTGCATGGTCTTGTAATAAGTTTCCACTGATAACTCATACAGGCTTCCAAGGTTTTTATAATACCCGAGGGCAAGCTGGTCAGCAATCTCAGGTTTGATGATATTGGTACTGGCTACCCATTTATCAGTTGGAGATGTGGTAGTGGAACCTGAAACCAGGTGCAGGTTCTGTGAATTCCTCGTGTAGGATGCCTTGATGGAACTTTGATCTGAAAGCAGGTAACTGACAGAGAAACGGGGTTCCGGGTTCCAGTAAGTCTCCACCACCTCACCTTTTTTATAGCGGATGGTATCAGTGACCCTTCCTTCCGCATCAAGGTTATAATAATCACCCTTTCCCAGGATGGTAAATGCTGACAACCGGACGCCCAGCACAATGCTCAGTTTATCAGAAAGTTTCCACTGGTCACTTGCATACAGGGCATTCTCAATTGAATAACGGTTTTGTAATCCCTGCGCCACTGAACCGGAACTGGAAGTGACAGAAATCTCACCGGGCCTGATGGTATGGTGAATGGCATTCAGTCCAAACATTAAAGTATGGTCGCTTCCTGCATGCCATTGAAATTCCTGCTTCAGGTTCCAGTCCCTGATCCTTGAGGTGATCCTGTAGCCCGCAGATTCAGAATTAATATTGATCCGGTAATCATAATTGCTGTGGATCAGCGAAGTGTTGGAGAAAAGCCTGGTGTTAAAAATATGGTTCCATCTCAGCGTGCCGGTGGCATTACCCCAGTCTATTCCTGTCAGCTGGTCCTGTTTCAGAACATCCCTTCCAAAATACCCGGAGAGATAAAGCCTGTTATTTTCATTCAGGATATAATTGACCTTGGCATTGAGGTCATAAAAATAAAGTTGTGCTTTCCTGAGTGTACTGTCACCCAGCAATTTCAAAAAAAGATCGGCATAGGTTCTCCTGCCTGAAAGCAGGAATGATGAGCGGCCTTTCTGCAAAGGCCCTTCCAGGTTCAATCTTGAAGCGATCAATCCAATGCCGCCGCTCATGCCAAACTCCTGGTTGTTGCCATCATTCATTTTGATATCCACAACAGATGAAAGCCTTCCTCCGTATTGCGCAGGCATGCCGCCTTTATAAAGTGTTACATTTTTAATGGCGTCTGAATTGAAGGTGGAGAAAAAACCAAAGAGATGAGAGGCATTATATACCGGTGCCTCATCCAGCAACACCAGGTTCTGGTCAGCTGCACCACCACGTACATAAAAACCACTGTTGCCTTCCCCGGCTGATTTTACACCGGGTAATAACTGCATGGTTTTAAGAACATCCCTTTCACCAAATAGGACCGGCACATTACGGATCTCTGCCAGGTTGATCCTTTCCATGCTCATTTGCGGTGCACGGATGTTCCGCCTCTGCGCATTGGACCTAATAACAATGGTTTCCAGGTCGCGGCTGAGATCTTCCATCACCAGGTCAAGTCTTGTGCCGGCAGCATAAGCGGTTTCTTTTACAATAGCTGTTTTACCAATGGCTGATACCGTGATGGATTGTTTGCCGGCCGGGAGTTCAATGGAATAGAAACCATATTCATTGGTGATGGTGCCGGTGCCGGTACTGTTATTGATAACGGAAGCACCTATTATGGTTTCGCCTCTTGTAGAGGTAACAGTTCCGTATACTCGTATTGTCTGTGTATATCCAAAGGAAGGCAGGATGATCAATAAGAGGAAAACGATGTAATTATCACGCATGGCACAGGGTTGAGGGAAGGAAATGTTTTGGCTGTAAAATTACGCAGCACATGCTTTCCCATTCTTAAACTACACCAGCGGAAACTGTTGCTGATCAGGTCACTTCCGATACATCATACACCAGCACTTTATCCCAGAGGTGACTGTAATTCTTAATAAATTCCTGGTGCAGGGGATGCGCCTGGTAAGCAGACTGCCCTTCGAGGTCTTCAAAAAAAAGAAGTTCTGAAACATGGTAACTGTTCTCCACCACATCACGCTTTTCAGTGGAAGCGGGAATGCCGGCATATAATTTTTTTACCTGGCTGATCTTTTTTAATCCCCTGATGCCCTGCAAGAGGAGCTGCCTGTTGGCATCTGTTGGATCTTTCAGCCAGAAAAAGACGTGGTGGATAATGAATGCTTTTTTTTCTTCAGTCATACTGCCAGCAAAGATAGCTGCGCCGGCAAGCGCAGTTGAGGTAATAAATTCTCTACGGCTGCCTTCTTTCATTTGATTGCTTCGTTTGATACAAGTTAAAGAGTTATTGCAGTTCTTTGTAAAGGATTTGATTCTTATAAAAAAGACAGATGAATTATGGAACAGCTAAAAAATAAAGTAGCCTATATCACAGGCGGCAGTAAGGGTATTGGTTTTGGTATTGCGAAATCTTTACTGGAACAGGGAATGAGGGTGGCCATCACCAGCCGTGATTTGAAGGCCGCGAAAGACGCCGCAGCCCAACTCAGTACTGACCCTTCAAAAATCCTTGCCCTGCAGTCGGATGTGGCGCAGGAAGGATCAGAAACCAAAGCAGTCAAAGAGATCATCAGTCATTTTGGCCAGCTGGATGTGGTGATTGCCAATGCAGGTGTGGGACATTTCGCTTCTATTGAAGACCTGACGGAAGAACAATGGAAACAAACCATTGATACCAATCTTACCGGCGTTTTTCATACCGTGAAAGCGGCTATAGAATCACTGAAAAAAAGCGAGGGATATTTTATTACGATCGCAAGCCTTGCAGGGACGAATTTTTTCGAAAAAGCTTCTGCATATAATGCATCCAAGTTCGGGCTGGTAGGTTTTACGCAGGCTGTGATGCTTGACCTGCGCAAATATGGTATCAAGGTCACGACCATCATGCCGGGATCTGTTGCTACTTATTTTAATGACCATACACCTTCTGAAGCGGATGCCTGGAAGATACAGCCGGAGGACATCGGGCAGATTGTGGTGGATCTTTTAAAAATGCATCCAAGGACCTTACCGAGTAAGATCGAGGTGAGGCCGTTGAAGCCGGGAAAGGCGTGAGGCGTGATACGTGAATCGTGAGGCTTGAGGCGTGAGATATGAGGCCTGGCAAGCCATTGGCCAATGGCTATTGGCTATTGGCCTGATCCCCGGGTATACAGTGTAATTTCACAACATGAGAATAGAAGAAATCCTCTCTGCGCGGAGTAATCAAAGTTGCGAGATATGCGGGGCTGTGAACGAGGTACAGTTGTACGAAGTGCAGCCGCAGGATGGCCGTGACGAAAACAATTGTATCATGGCCTGTGCAAAGTGCCGGGCACAGGTTGATAAAAAAGAATCGCTGGACCCGGAACACTGGAAAATACTTTCTACCAGTATGTGGAGCGAGGTACCTGCCGTACAGGTGGTATCGTGGCGGATGCTGAACCGCTTGCGCCAGGAAAGCTGGGCGGCGGACCTGCTGGATATGCTTTATCTCGATGAGGCCAATCTTCAATGGGCTAAGGCCACCGGCGATCATGTGAATGATGCCACGGTAGAGCTACATAAAGATGCTTATGGTGTGGAGTTGTTGCAGGGAGATACCGTGGTGTTGACCAAAAACCTGGATGTAAAAGGATCAACAGTAAATGCAAGGCTGGGCACTGTGATTAAAAATATTAGACTGGTTGCAGGTAATACAGAACAGGTAGAGGGAAAAATTGAAGGGCAACAGATCGTGATCCTTACCAAATATGTACGAAAACAGGGTTAAGAACATTCAAATAAAACCTTTTATCTTTTTTTTAAGTAAGTGGAAAGGTTTCTGAAAAAATTGAAGCTTGCTTGTTTTCAGCATCTGCAAAAAAACCACCCGGGTACGGTTACAATCCACTGCCAGCCTCATTATGCCGGGTGATGGCATTTTCAAAATTTATAAAACGAAGTGAGGGTGATCACTGATCCTTTATCCACAAATAAGGGTATTCACAAAACTTTCTCACTAATCCGTATTTCTACGCTTGTTTCTTAACGAGTTGCATTATACTTTCGCCTCGGTTTTTCATAGGATATTGGATTTTAAACGAGGCTGGATTTCTATCCGGCCT
>CBDUBK010000142.1:0-6002 GCA_965365375.1 uncultured bacterium
CGGCAGTGATTTTACTGTAACGGGACCCTACCCTGTTGGTATTGCCAGTGCAACCGCCCGGTGTTCAACCGGAAGTACTACTTCAAAGTTTATTGATATCATCTTCACGCAACCCATGTATATGGGCGGAACATTTACACTTACACTGAATACCGGTACTGATGGAAATACCATACTGAATGAATGCGGAATGCCGACGCCGGCTGGATCCACCATTACATTCCAGTTGAAGGATACTGTGAATGCCGGTTTTACCTGGCAGAAATTTTACGGTTGTACGCAGGATACCATTGATCTTTTTCATAATGGTGCCCATGGAGTAAACAGCTGGCATTGGCTGATGGATGATAATATCAGCAGTAACCTGCAAAATCCAAGAGGGATTTACCAGGTCTTTGATAATAAGAATATCCAGCTGGCAGTGAGCAATGGTTTTTGCGTGGATACCAGTACACAAACCATTGCGCTTGACAATGGCATCAAGGCAGATTTTGTTTCCTTTGAAGACAATTGTCCAAACGAGGAAGTATTGTTTACGGGAAGTGCGCTTGGAAATTATATTACCCAGCACAACTGGACCTTTGGTGATGGCAACAGTTCCAACATCCAGTCACCAGGGCATACTTATGCTCCTCCATTCACCACAACACCTTTCCAGGTGAGGTATACAGTTACCGACAGCATTGGATGTACCTCTTCTGTTCAAAAGACGATTAAAATCTACAGCAGTTGTTACCTCGCTGTGCCTACGGCTTTCACTCCAAATAATGACGGGAAGAATGATCTTTTATATCCCCTGAATGCCATCAAGGCAGAAGACCTTGACTTCCGGATTTTCAACCGCTGGGGCCAGCTCGTTTTCCAGACCAGGAACTGGAAGGTGGGGTGGAACGGAAAAGTTGACGGGAAAGAACAGGGAACCGGGGTTTATGCATGGATCCTGCAATACACTGACAGGGATACGAAGGAGAAGCGCCAGATGAAGGGTACGACGGTGCTGATCAGGTGAGTCCATGCCAATAGCCAATGGCCAATGGCCAATAGCTATTGGCCTCTTTCTCCTATCTTCGCCGGTTCAAATCGTTCTTGGATTATGATCAGCAGAAGGAATATCAGAGTGAAGGTGATGCAGACCATTTATACATTGAGCACCCTTGAAAAGGAAATCAAGCCGGGTGAGCCTGTCAAACTCCTGCAAAAACATTTTGAACAGTCCAAGGAAATGCTGGTTTACCTCACCTATTTTCTTACTGAACTGGCAGCCTATGCGGAAAAAGATTCCTACGTCCGGAGCAGTAAACACCTGCCCAGCCAGGCAGATCTGAATGTAAATACCAAGATAGCAGGTAACGAGATTCTCTGGAAGATCAAGGAAGACGCTTCTTTCCAGGTGGAACTCGGCAGGATGAAACCTGAACAGAAAATTGACCGGGAACTTGTCAGGAAAATTTATTCCAGCCTTGCTGACAGCCCGGAGTATAAAAAATATACAGAGGCGCAGGACAGGGATCCGAAGGAAGAAAAAGAGATCCTGGAATTTATCCTCAATGAAAAGATGCTGAATGATGAACATTTTGTTTCCCACGTGGAAGAATTGTTCATGAACTGGGATGATGATGGTGAAATGGTGATCCAGCTTCTTGCATCAGCACTGAATAAACCGGGGCAGACGGATTTCAAGGAAGTGATGAGTGCTGATAAATGGAATTTCGCGAAAACCTTACTGACCACTACTCTTGAAAAAGAAGAACACCTTCAGACTTATATTTTTCCGCGCCTGAAAAACTGGGATGCGGAAAGGATCGCGGCACTGGACATGATCATTATGAAACTGGGAGTATCGGAACTGCTGTATTTTGAAACGATTCCACCAAAGGTTACGATCAATGAATACATTGACATTGCCAAGGAATACAGTACGCAGCAGAGCGGTCAGTTTGTGAACGGGATCCTGGATAATATCCATAAGGAACTGGTACAGCAGGGAAAGCTGCACAAGACGGATTTTAAGAAAGCCTAAGCGCTTATTGATTTACCTTTGCCATTGCAAAATTTTTTCAATGAAATATTTTTTTCTTTTTTTAATAGCAGGTGCCCTCTTTGCCTGCAGTGATGACAAGCAGGCTGGTGGCCATAACCATAATAATGATTCGCTGAAGGCGGCTGCCATGAGCGATACAGCAAATTATACGAGGCTGGAATGGATTGATCCTGTTGACCAGGACCTTGGCAAGATAGCCAAAGGACAAATGCTTGAGATCTCCTGGAGGTTCAAGAATGCAGGAAACAAACCCCTTGTGATCAATAATGTTGCGGCAGGTTGTGGTTGCACGGTTGCAGAAAAACCGGAACAGCCTATTGCACCGGGGAAGGAAGGCAGGATCTCTGCTACGTTTGACAGCAAGAGCCAGCACCTGGGCGTTAATGAAAAAAGCCTGACGGTGATTGCCAATACGCAGGATAAAACGGCACATTACCTTACGTTCAAGGTAGACCTGACAGAAAAATAAATTTCAATCAATCAATAACTCAAATATGTATTTATTACAGACAGGCGGTGGCGGAGGCTTTGGCATTACACCGATCTTTTTCGCATTAATGATCCTTGTATTCTGGCTTTTCTTTATCCGCCCGCAGGCTAAAAAACAAAAGCAGCAGAAGAAATTTTTAGAAGATTTACAGAAGGGAGATAAGGTAGTAACCATTGCCGGTATTCATGGTACTGTTAATAAGGTAAATGAAGATGGCACATTACAACTGGAGATCAACCCGGGCAGCTATATCAAACTGGAAAAATCAGCGATTTCTATGGACTGGACCACGCAGCTGAATAAAAATGCAGGAATTATAACTGATAAAAAATAAATTTCTTTTCAGAAATATTCAGACCCGGGTTTTGCGCCCGGGTTTTTTATTGAAATAAAAGACATAGCCGTTTAGGCGGGAAGGACGGTAAGTAATTTCATTAAAATGTGAAGTTAACCAGGGCAACGGCATGGATTAAGTTGTTCAATTCATTCAATTTGCCTCTACTTACCGTCCTTACTGCATTACCGGCTATTCCTATCGAATTTTATTCTGTCTGAATTTTATACTCAACTCTGCGATTTGCCGGCCTGAAAAACCATGATACAATAGTAAGCACCAGCAATAAAAATGGCCCAAAAAATTCAACAGGCTCATCTCCCACCGCAGCATGCGTAAATATGGCACCGGTTGTAATGAAGAAAAAACCGGCATAAGCCCATTCCTTCACAACCGGGAAACCGGGCACCAGGATCGCTACCACACCCGCCAGTTTCCAAAGCCCGATGATGGTCAGGAAATATGCAGGGTAGCCAAGAGCAGCCATTTTGTTGACCTCATCTTCCATATGAATCAGCTGTACAATCCCGGTTGAGATCATGCCAAGACTTAACCAGATAGTGGATACCCAGTAAATGATATTATTTCTCTTTTTCATTTCTATTTGATTTGAATATTTTTTCCAGCTGGTTGTGTGCCATATTAACTCCATACGCAAAAGGAAGTTTCAGCATTTGATCCCTGTCTTCAACTGACCTGTAAACGATTTTCATGGATAAACTGCTGCGCTCTTCATCTATGGATTCAAAATCGAGGAATTCAAGCTGCACCGGGAAAGGAGTATTCTCCATTTCGAAAGTGCGGGTGATGTTGCGGTTTTCGATGACCTTATGAATGACACCGTTGGCACGAAAGAGCACATTACCTTTATCATCCTTTTTTTCAAAGATGTAACTGCCATGGTCCTGGTGATCCAGTTTCAGAACTTTATTGCCCATCCATTGTTCAATAAATTCCGCTTCGGTATAAGCCTTGTAAAGCAGTTCAACCGGCAGTTCGAAAGTTCTCGTAATGATTATTTCCTGTTGGTTGTCTTCAGCCTTGATCCTGGTTTTCTGTTCCATTTTATTTCTTTGTTTTATATGATTTCATTACCTGTTCCAGTTTGTTGAACCTGTCATCCCACATTTTCCTGAAGGGTTCTATGAAGTCAGCGATCTCTTTCATTTTGGATGGATTGAGCTGGTAATATATTTCCCTCCCCTGCTGGTGCTGTTTCAGCAGTTCACATTCGGTAAGGATCTGGATGTGTTTGGAAACGGTTGGCCGGGCGGTATCAAAATGGGCGGCTATGGTGCCGGCTGTTAAAGTTTGTGTTGCCAGGAGCATGAGGATGGCCCTTCGCGTGGGATCGGCTATGGCTTGGAAAACATCTCTTCGGAGGTTCATATGTAGCTATTTGACTACAAATATATGTGTAGTTATTTAACTACGCAAAACGGAACCCGGATTTTTTTGAATTTTTAAATTTGGAAGAAATATTAGACCCTGAATTTGGATTGAAGTGCTTTGGAACTCAGGAAAGTATAGCCGGTAAGAAGGGATGGCGGTAAGTAGCGTCTAAAAGAATCAAATGCTATAATTACCCAATGCTGCCGCTTTTAATAGATATCATACATTGCTGAAATTACTTACGCCCCCTCCTGAAACCAAAACCTATAACAAAAAGAATTCTGCTGACAGATTAATTTGCGGCCCTTATTATCCTTCCATTAACAAATCAAATTTTACATAATAAAAAAAGGTGCAAACCGGTATGCGCCGGCTTACACCCAATCAATTCAATTTAATCATATCAATACCTTTGCACTACCCTGTATACAAATCTTTCCACCTCGCCTGTTACCCCGCCCTGAGCCCTGCGCTGTTTGAGTGCATCTGATTTCCAGTAAGCATTGGCCTTGGCTGTATCATTGATGGCCAGGACGATCACAACCTTATGGTTGTCGTCCACGTCATGGCCATAGGCGCGGTCAGAAAGACCGTTTTCTGCTCTTACCTGGCGGCCATCCTCGAAAGATTTTTGCCATACATTCCAGTCTTTTACAGTAAATGTTGTCAGGGAACGCAGTTCTGACATATTAGGTGACTGGTCCTGGTACAAAGCTTTCGTGAATAGATATTTAGGTGTGCCTGTCATGAATCCCTTTCTCATAGCTGATGCCAGTGCCGGATCCTTACTGAAAGCCTTGGCCTTTTCCATATCATCTGCTTTAACCGCAACCAAAACCGTATTCGTATCCTCTACCCCGCGCCCCAGCACATAATTATGCAGCCCGTTGGCGGTACGCATAGAATCCCTGGAATCATATTGTGTTCTCCATTTTGCGAAATCAGAAACCTTGTACCTGACAAGTACAACATTTTCAGGAGTCGTGCTTACATAGGACGGAGCCTGGGCATTGCTGTTGTTTAAGGTATCAACCCTGCCGGAACTGTCTCCGTCGGTATTATCAGTTGTGGCCGAATCATTACAGCAAACCAGCAATAAAGAAATAGCAGTGCACGCAAGAAGCGTTTGGATCTGTTTCATGAGCTTTAGTTTTAATTGAAGAATGTGAAGGCTAGCAGGCGGAATGCACGGGGTAGAGCATTCTAAATATAATAAATTAAGCTCATCAGAAAAAAATGGAACCTGGCTGAGTTATTCACAGCAGTTGTAATAAGGTGCTACCATACTTAGGAAAATGGTTCCCGCTTGTTTAGATAATTACTCCCTGGTATAACCGGACCTGTTTCTTTCAATCCATTCAGATTTTCCTTCAAACCGCACTTCCTTCTTTTTCTGATACAAGTTTTTGCCCACAGAGTAGGTATGGCGAATGGTAGCCGGTTGATTATCATTACCGTCAAAACCAGCTGATTCGGTAATTATTTGAAGCGTACCGTCGGACAACAGGATTTTGGAAATGATTTTTGCTTTTCCAATCATACTTCCATCCATTGATATCATGACCGTATCAACATTATTGGCCGCAGGTTCTTTTGGATAAGAATGTGCAAATAAAAGCATCTTGCTTCCAGGCAAATAACTGATTATAACATCTGCCGGCATGGAATAAGGCTTTTGTGAAGTGTAATCCAGGTAGGTCAGGCTTCCCTTCCATTTCCCTGCGAAAAGTTCTAATTCGTTTTGG
>CBDUBK010000143.1:0-5997 GCA_965365375.1 uncultured bacterium
GGTGAAAGGAGACCATCCTGGAATGAATCCGTTAATGCCGAAGTTTCATCATTCAATACACCCGGTATCAGCCGCCCTATGGCATCGATCAGTACAGCCGCTGCAAGTTCTCCTCCACTGAGTACATAATCTCCAATAGAAATTTCCATGGTGATATAGTGTTCACGGATGCGTTCATCAATTCCCTTATAATGCCCGCAAACCATTACCAGGTTTTCACAAAGGGAGAGCTGGTTGGCTGTCCTCTGGTCAAGGGTCTTGCCATCGGGTGTGAGGTAGATCACCTGGTCATAGGTTCTTTCTTCCTTCAACTGGTCAATTGCTTTTGAAAGCGGCTCGCACATCATTACCATGCCTGCACCGCCCCCATACTGGTAATCATCTACCTGGCCATATTCATTCACCGCCCATTGCCTGAGGTTGTGGGTATGCACTTCGAGCAAACCCTTGTTTTGTGCCCTTTTCATAATACTGTGGGATAAGGGGCTTTCCAGCAGCTCAGGTAAAACCGAAATCACATCTATCCGCATGCGGCAAAGATAACCTCCAAACGAAACCCGTTGATCCCTCTCTTATTGCGTGGTGATGACCACCTGCTTCATCCCATGATTATGCGCATGATCTTTCGCACCTGCCTCTACCAGGTAGCTGCGTCCAGGCTGTGGAATGAATGAGGTATTGATTTCAAAACTGCGGGTGTCAACATGTTGTTCCGTATGAAGAATGTGGCCATTGTTTCCCTGGTCCAAGACCATGATATGCACCATATGCAATCCGGTTTCATCTGAGAATTTAGCCCTGATACTAATTGGCTGGTTGCCCGTGAATACCTGTGAGGGCAGGGGTGTAATGATCTCTGTCACCGGCTCCATTTCGTCGGGCTTTGAACATGCGTTCAGAATAAATAAACTTACCAGGTAAATGGAATATCGCCGCATGTCATTAAATACGAAAACAAACTAAACCAGGTTTGTCGCGGAGGATTTTCTTTTTTTAATTTTCGCCCTGTACATAAGAATGCCTGTAATTGCAAGTAACAGCAGTCCGAGTGTGCTTGAAATGAGAACCAGGTTTTTAATAACCTTTCCTTTTTCCTTACCAAAAAAGTCTTCCCAGTAATGATGCATATGAAGGTTGCTGAAGGAAAACCTTTCGGCCGCATCAGTATCATCAGCAACTGCAGCAAGGGCACCTGTTGAAGTATCTATAAACCAGGAAATGCCATCCTTATAACTTACTTCCATAACCGGCAGTCTTTTTTTCATCATGGAATAACGGCTGTTGAACTTCGTGATTTTTTTTACGGATACGATTTCGCTTTCCTGCCTTCCCGAAAATTTACCTGCGAGCTGCATTGCATAATTTTCATCACCATTCTTAACCAGTTCTCCATAGGGTGTAAAATAAATTTTTTGAAGCTTCCCTTCGCTTGCCAGCGTTAGCTGCCAGTAAACCTCCTTCCCAAATGGAACTGCGGAAAAATCCACCGGCTTTCTTGTGCTGTCATTTTTGGGCAGGAGATATTTAAAGTTCATGCCCAGTGAAGCTGTTGCGAGTGAAGATGGTTTGACCTTATTGACCGTTTCTTTTTCCTTTAATTTATGGAGACTGTGCCATCCACCGCTAAAAGCATATAACATGGTTGTTACCACGAATACATTTCCCATAATGCGGTGTGCTTTCCTTGATGTGGTCTTACGTCCCTTACCAGGTTTAGTGAGGTTATGTACATAATATCCCAGCAGTGAACTTATCAAACACAAAATAGAAATCGATCCTATCAGTATGTGTTTCAAATAACCCAACCCATTCATAAAACTCCAGCTGTGCGTAACAGCGAAAAACTTTGTGAACCATGCTTTGTGGTCATTCATAGCCGTGGCCAGTTTGCCGCTCAATGGATCAATGTACAGTCTCAGGTTATCCTTACGGTCAAAATCAACCCGGTATACGGGCAATAAAACATTGGAAGATTTATATTCATCCGTAAAAGCGGTAACCAGCTGAACATCCCTGATATTGATCTTATCAGGGTTCATGCCATGGTTTTTTACAAGAGTCTTTAGCGTTGCAGCTGCACCATGGTGTTCTGTTTTTCCACTGTTCTGGTTGGACTCTGAAACATAACGCTGCCCGATGAAACCTGCATACTGCACGTCTCCGTTCAGCAACAGCTGGCCATTATAGCAACTGATGTAAAGAAGTTTTTCATTGCCGGCCTGTTTTACCTGGTAATAAAAACTGCCATACATTTCAACGATCCTGAATTGCTGGATGCTTTCAATTTTATGTTGGCTTAAAACTTCACCAATACTCATCCTGATCCTGCTGCTGTCGAGTACGGAAATAGGGAGGGAATGATTTTTAACCTGCGGCTTGAAGCTGTTCATTACAGGGTGAAGAAAGCCGCTGATGGTCCATAAAAGAACAGGCAGGGCCACTATCAGGCTCGTGATGCGGTGCCAGCGGTAAGCATGCCTGCGCAAATATTTTTTCATCGTGATTTCTTTATGAGTTGCGCGAGGTCATAACTGATGCCTGCCTGGAAGGACCTGGGCTCAGCGAGCTGGTAATTTTCACCTGAACTGGTTTTTGATGCAAGTGTTGAATAATAGCTGTTGCCCGCGTTCATCATATTGAACCAGATATCAAAACCTCCTGTTTTATAACCGGCACGCAGGTGAAATACCTGGTAGCCCTTATATTTTTTAGTGTTCTTCGGATCCATGAAATAACTTCCTGAGGCCTGCCATTCAACACCCAGCCTGAGTCCTTTTGCGAAGCCGGGTTTATACCATAATTCCGCATTGTGGATCCATCTTGGGGCAGCATTCATTTCATTGCCGCTGTATTTATTTCCTTTTTCAACAAATTGTATAAACTCATGCCTGCTGTAAGCACCACTATACCTGATGCTGACAGACCTGGCGGGGGCTGCATTCATACCCAGTTCAATTCCTTTGTGAAGTGTCTTTCCTGCATTCCTGTTTTCAGTTGTACCATCATCGAGTTTCATGGAAACAATCTCATTGCGGCCTTCGAGATAATACAGGCTTGCATCAATGCTTAATTTATTTTTTATAAGTTCCGCCCAACCACCAGCCTCATAGTTATTAAACACGGATGGTTTCAGCTCAGGTACTTTTACACCGGTAAACATTTCAGTGAGCTGGGGAGGAACAAATCCCTGGCTGTAATTGGCATAAAACCCAGTACGTTCATTCAGCTGGTAAGTGAAACCCAGCTTCGGACTCAGTTTCCGGAACTGGCTGATGGTATCAGGCGCCCCGCTGAATGCAGAGGGTGTCAGGTGATTGTTGTACCGGTAACGGAACACATCATATCGCAACGAAAGAACGATCCTCCATTTTTCAGCAGGTGTAAATTCAAAATTGGAGAAGGCCGCGTAGTTCTGAATTTTTGTTGAATAGCTGGTTAGTGTGCTGTCTGTAAGCTGGTAACCTGTATATTTTTTCGATACAGAATCTTTGCGGATGCGTATATAATCTGAATGATAGGAAGAAGGACTCAGGTCAGCGCTGATGCCTCCTGTGAAAACAGCATTTTTCCAGTTCAGTTCCTGTTTATGCTGCACGGTCAATGCATAGCTGCTGAATTCGTTTTCATTGATCTCTCCATGTGCCAGGTCTTTTTTACCGATCCATACATTACCGGATTTCCGGTAATCGTCCCTGATCCTGTAGGCGGGGTTCTGACCCAGGCTATTATCACGGTACACAATTGAAGCGGTGGTTTTGCTTCTTTCGCTCCATTTATGGTTAAAGGTGGAACGGGCTCTCAGCGCATTCAGCTTCCTGTAAGTAAATGTCTGGGGATTGCTGAATTTTTTCGAAGCAAACATGCTGCTGTCGATATTACCGGCCATATCACTGTAATAGTTGATGGCAGTCAGGCTGTTTGATACAGAAGTTTTGTCTGAAAAACGGTAATCAATCCTCGCCGTAACCGCAGCTTTATGAAAATCTGAATATTCGAGGTAACCATTTTTTTTGTCGGCATAATATCCACTGAATGCAAAGCCCCATTTATTCAACCTGAAGCTGCTTTGCCACTCCGCTCTTCTATATCCCAGGTGATGCCCCTGTAAGGTTAATCGCATTACCGGTATGCTTGTAGGCGTATGTGTAAGGAAGTTTATGACTCCGCCAATAGCCTCACTACCGTAAAGGGAAGAGGAAGGGCCTTTGATGACTTCTATATTCTTGGTAGCTGCCATATTCATTTCAAGCAGCGCATTGTGATTAAAGATCCCTGTTGTTCTTACAGGTAATCCGTCTTCGAGGTAGAGAAATAAACTTTTCGTGGTGATGGGCTGCCTGATGCTCATCTGGTGTTGTTCATTGCCAAGGCTCACCATGTTCACACCGCTAACCTTGTTGAGCAGCTGGTCTGCTGATAATGCTTTGTTATCCTGGATGGTTCTTGCGCTGATGGTAGAAACTGCCACAGGTGCAGATGATCTTTTAACCGCGTCACCCCTGTTGGCTGTTACCACTACTTCGTTCAGCAGCGTATTGGATGGCTGCAGGTAAATTACCTGGTTGTCAGATAGTTCAACCGTCAGGGCCTGGTAACCGATATACGATACGGATAGATGTTTACAATCCGTACAGTTCATCTGGAAAATTCCCTGGTCATTGGTAATACATGCAGCATGACAATGCGCATCAGGACATTTAACAGATGCGCCCGGAACGGGTTCTTTGGTGGAGGCATCCAGCACTACACCTTTGAATACCACCTGTGCCTGGCTGCTGAGCGCCATCATGCATGCAGTTAATAAAAGTATCAGCCTGAACCTGGATAACATAAAATGAATTTTTGAGACCGGGTGCAAGATTAATCAGGCTGGAAGCCATAGGAAAGGGGAGGATTCATGAACCGTAAAAAAATCAGAATGAGTTGGACGGGTCACTTAAACTGTGTAGACAATGAAATCCTGGAGGTGTGACGCAATTTCCACAGAATAAACCCCTGGGCCTGGGGTAATTAAATACCTGAAGGATTCAACCAATGTATTGATAAGAGATTTTAAAACATGATTCTTAAAATATTCAAAATTACTCATCCCGGGAGGCAGGCTGTTTAAGTATTGGATTGGAATTTGTGACAAAAGAATTGCAATGGATAAGTTTCTGCTGGCGCTTGATCTGGAGACGCTGAAAGTTTTACACGAGAGGGAAGCATCTAAACTAAGAGCTGCTTTGATAAACGGGGCTTCCTGGGAGGACCTGCAGGAGCAGCGTCACCTGGTTACTGAAATATCAATTGTGATTCATCAAAAAAGGATGAGTTCGTCTAACCCCGCGGAATCTTCCACCCGCAACGGCTGATCACTGGCCGCAGTATTCAAGTAATCTTAATACAGCAGACTGTAAACTTTTATAATCAGGTGGTTTGGTAATCATTTCCGTATTGTATTTCTGGCAATACAACCGGTCAAGTTCACTATTGGAAGTGGTGAATACAACAGTAGGAATCGATTGCAGTGTTTCAGATTGTTTAATGATGGAAAGTGCTTTTTTCCCATCAAGTACCGGCATATTGATATCCAGTATGATCAGGCAGGGGAGGTTTTCACGGGATTGATTTTGCAGGTAATCGATGGCTTCCCTTCCATTCTGCACTTCAATTAAATCAAAGGGCCTGTTATTCTTCTTCAGAATATCACGCATCATCTGCAGGTCATCTGCATCATCG
The DNA here is from genome assembly GCA_965365375.1 of uncultured bacterium. GTDB lineage: Bacteria > Bacteroidota > Bacteroidia > Chitinophagales > Chitinophagaceae > Flavisolibacter. Next base: position 5,722 of record CBDUBK010000143.1, read on the forward strand.
TCAGCCCAGAGAATGGTGTGTTTTTTCATAATTGGTTAAGCAAAAAGCAGGTTCTGGTTGCGACGCGGAAAACAACGGGTACAAATCTAGTTTTTGTACAGGGGGATAAAGGGGGCAATGGTCAGGAGGGGTTTTCTGGTCGGTGAAGGCATGATTTAGGGGGTTGAAGGAGGCTCAAAAAAATCATCCATCTCCCTGCGTTGCTTTTTGGTAGGACGGCCGATTTTGCTTTTTCTTTTACCCGTATGAAAGGAAGCTGCCTGGAACTGGGCCTGG
>CBDUBK010000144.1:0-5955 GCA_965365375.1 uncultured bacterium
GCCAACAAGCACTTCCATTTACTGGTATCCTTCCACCTGTTTGTTTGAAGGAACGGTTTTGAGTGAAGGCCGTGGTACTGATAAACCCTTCGAATATTTTGGCCATCCTTCACTTCCAAAAAATTTATTTTCATTTACACCTGTATCAAGAGATGGTGCCAAAGAACCAAAACTCAAAAACCAGTTGTGTTATGGATGGGATGTAAGTGGTGGTAATGAAGAGGTGCTTAAACGGGTTGACAACAAAATCCAGCTGTCTTACCTGCTCATGGCTTACCAGCTTTTTCCTGAGAAGGATAAGTTTTTCATATTACCCAAATCAGGAGATGCCGATCAGAGCTTCTTTAATAAACTCTCGGGAAATAACCTGCTGATGCAACAAATTCAATCCGGTAAATCTGAAAAAGAGATCCGCAAAAGCTGGGAACCTGGTTTGCAGACTTTCAAAAACACCAGGAAGAAATACCTGCTTTATAAAGATTTTGAATAAGGGATAGGCTAAGCAATTTAACACTTCACTAAACCAAAAGGATTGTTTAAAAAATTTTCAGAGCTCCGTATCATATTCATGGGAACACCTGAATTTGCAGTGGCTTCCCTTGATGCGCTGGTTAACGAAGGCTGCCAGGTTATTGCGGTCGTCACCGCTCCGGATAAACCGGCAGGCCGCGGAATGAAACTACAGTCAAGTGCAGTTAAAAAATACGCTGAAGAAAAAAACATTCCTGTTCTCCAACCTGAAAAATTGAGGAACCCTGACTTTCTCAGCGAACTGAAATCATTGAACGCCGACATCCAGGTAGTGGTTGCATTCAGGATGTTACCTGAATTGGTTTGGAACATGCCACCCATGGGTACCATCAATGTACATGGTTCACTCCTGCCCCAATACCGGGGAGCAGCTCCCATCAACTGGGCCATCATCAATGGCGAAGAAGAAACCGGTATTACAACTTTCAAATTGCAGCATGAAATAGATACAGGCGATATTTTACTCCAGGAAAAATTATCAATTGGTCCTGATGAAACCGCAGGCGAACTGCATGATCGTATGAAGGAACTGGGTGCTGCTGTGCTGGTGAAGACAATTAAAGGCATCGCTGAGGGAAACATTCAAACCCTGTCCCAGCATTCTCTTACCAGGGGAGAGATCCGACATGCTCCCAAGATCTTTACAGAAACCTGCCGCATCCAGTGGAATATGGAGCTGGGTCATATTCATAACCTCGTAAGAGGCCTCTCTCCTTTTCCCGGAGCTTTTACCGAATTCCATGGAAAAATGTTCAAGATTTACCGCTCAGCAATAGAACCCGGTTCACATGACAAGGAATTTGGAACTTATCTTACCGATAAAAAATCTTACCTGAAATTTGTTGCTCCCGGCGGATTTCTTCTCGTAAAAGAATTGCAAATGGAAGGGAAGAAAAAAATGCTAATAGAAGATTTTCTCAGAGGTTACCGGTTCGGGTAGATCACATGGCAAAGTAGCCAGCCGTGAGACGTGAAAACCTGGCGTCCTTCTTTCATGGCGGTAAAAGAATCTTTCGTGCTATCTATGTGAATCAGTAATTCACTTTCACAATGAATTTATCCGTATCAGATACACCAAGTGCAGCCGCCGCTGCATTGCTGATGCGCACATCATAACCCTGGTTTTGCCTGATGCCACTCATGGGTCCAAGTACCTTGGCATAAACAACCTGGCTGTTGGTAGGATTCACCAGCCGGATGATGGTACCCGGGTCCACACCATCTATCAGCGCATAATATTTTGCATCCTGCCATCCGCTCGAGGTTTTGAATATACCTGCAGACGCGGTTTCCTCTTTTTTTACAGGGCTTCCCTTCACCTGCTGGTCAAAATGTGATTTGAAATAACCCCCATTTGTATTTGATGGAACAACCTGGTTGTTTACGGGTTGTGGTCTTACAGGTTCCGCTTTTTTCTCTTCAGCCTGTTTTTTGGGTTCTGGTTCTTTTGGTGGCGGAGGTATTGACTCTTCTGCTTCTTTGGTTTCTTTTATCACCGGCTCAGAGTAGGCCACTACCTGGCTGGCTTCAGGTGAATCCAGATAACCCACTACAAGTTTTTGCCCTGTTGAAATATTATCACTGGTCAGTTTATTCCATTTACGGAGGTCTGCCATCAGCACATTATTATTCTTAACGCTTACACGGTACAAACCTTCTTTTTGTCCCACCACGTAATACACAGCCCTTCCTTTTGCAGATTTCTGGTTGAAGTTTACGGCATTGAGTGGTATCATCAATACCTGGCCAATGTGCAGCCCGTTCGCCATATCAATACCATTAAAACTTGCGATCTCCTTGGGTGTGATATTATAAAGGCGGCCGATTGAAAAGAAGTTTTCTTTGGCTACAACTTGATGTTGCAGGTAGAGTCCTTTTTCGTTATGCTGGATCACCAGTTCGTCCTGTGCAAAAAGCAGGATCTGGCAGCAGAGCAGTAAGGCGAGAAAAATGGATTTTTTCATTGGGATATATTTTGTTTTCTATCCACGCAGGCAAATACTGAATGGTGTTAAGGTCAGCCATCACAAATATGCCGTTTATTTTTCAAAACCTGCATCATTGGATTGTTTCAAAATACGTAATTCTTTGGGATAATAATTATTGATCCGGTTAGAAAGTACATTGATCCAGCCAAGCTTAAATTTTTTATAACAGGCCAGGTGCCATCCCTTCGTATCTGTACGCAGATCCAGCTCCTGCCTTTGCAGGTATTTTACGGCCTGCTCGTAGGAAAGTTCCAGTTGTGGTATATCCGCCTTCAATGAAAGAGCAAGGGCAAGAGCATGATGTGGTACCAGTTTTTCTTTCATCACCTGCCCGGCTGCTGTTCCTTTATACAAAATATTGATGCTGTTCTTCAACCCGAGGTAAGCATCCATTACATATCCGGGCATTACAAAAAATTGATCCTTTTCCTTCAGAATTTGCGCGGGCTCTTTCAGCCAGCTGCGGATGATAGCCTCTTCTTTTGCACCAGGCTTTTCAGGTCTTTCCAATTTCAACCGTTTACCTGGTGTTTCATTTTTTTTGCGGAAGCAGGAAAGAAAAAAACCCTCGCCTTCGAGCTTGTCCGGATAAAACCGGTATCCGGTTGCTCCCCTGCTGGAAATTGTTTTGACAATATTCCATTCATCCTTCACCACCAGTTCCACTGCTTCCATTTCCATTTCGCCGAGCAGCCAGTCAGCAATAAGCTCATCTTCCTCTGCTGAATAGGAACAGGTTGAATAGACCAGCAGCCCATCCTGCTTCAATGCAGGTAATGCATCTGCAAGAATTCTTTTCTGCCGCTGGCAGCAGAGCTGCACATTGGAAAGACTCCATTCATCCATGGCATCCGGGTCACGCCTGAATAATCCACTGCCGCTGCAGGGTGCATCCACTACCATCACGTCAAAATAAGCAGGGAGTTTTGAGAACGCTGATGGATCATTATTACTGACCAGTACATTGGATGCACCCCATTTTATAATATTATCCATCAATGCCAGGCTCCTGTTACGGATCACTTCATTGCACACCAGCAGGCTGCCTTCAGGCAGGAGCGACTGAATATGTGTTGACTTGCCCCCTGGAGCAGCGCAGAGATCCAGGACCCTGATCGCATCCCCGCCCGCGAGTTGCCTGAATGCCTGCTCCAGAAACATGCTTGATGCTTCCTGCACATAATAACAACCGGCATGGAAAAGAGGATCAAAAGTAAATGAGGGTCTTTGCTGCAGGTAATAACCATTGGAACACCAGGGCACTTGTTTTTTGATCCTGAAATCTGCGGCTTCACCGGGTGGCTTGGCAGGGTTGATCCGGATGGATGTCACCTGGTCCCCACTCGCATGGACTGCTTCAAATGCTGTCCTGTCAAAACCCGGAACCGCTTCTATGGATTGTAAAAATTTTTCCGGCAGTGGCCGCATGTAATTGTTTTGACAAAGGTAAATGCCATCATCATGGAGAAATGAGCATTTCCCATTTCGCCTTTAAAGGCAATAATGTAAAAAATTAGCCTTTTTAGGCTATAATTCAAATAATTCGCCTTTTTAGGCTATAATTTCAATAATTCGCCTTTTTAGGCTAATTTAGTTTAAAAGGTAACTATGGCTCTCAGTGCTGTCATCACCGCGGATATTGTCAACTCCACCCGGCTGTCCCGTGTGGACCTTAAGGCGATCATGAAAGCGCTCACCACGGTTTTTGCGGAGCACAAGATTGAATTTTTCAGGGGAGACAGCTTCCAGGTTTATGTAAAATCTCCTGCTCCGGCCTTACAGTTATTATTACTGGCACGCTCTGTAACCATCAAGATCTCCGAAGGCATTTCAGATATTAAGGCCTGCATCGGCATAGACCAGGTAACCCTGCCCGTAAAAGAACTCAGCACCGCCGCAGGTGAGGCATTCATTCTTTCAGGCCGTGCATTTGACGGGATGAAAGCTGATAAACGTTTGCTCGTGATCTCCGGCGAAAAAAACGCGACCGTCAATACGGGTCTGCGCCTGCTGGCAACATTCACAGATTATCTCTATGCGCATATAACAGCCAAACAGGCCGTGGTAGTATTTGAAATGCTTTCAGGAAAAACACAAACGGATACAGCCCGCAAACTGAAAAAATCACAGGCTACAGTGCATAAACATCTCCAGTCTGCAGGCTGGCCCGAAATTGAGAACCTGCTGAAAGAATATCAGCTATTGATCAACGTTATAAAATCCTGATGATGGATACTTATATTACCTGGCTGGTAAAGATCCTGCTGGCCCACCTGCTCAGCGATTTCCTGTTACAGCCCAAAAGCTGGGTCAAAAGCCGCAACTATCTTCATTTTGCATCCCCATGGCTTTACATCCACGGGCTGGTGACCGGACTCACCGCCCTGCTGCTGCTGGGAACAGGCTACTGGTTAACGGTGCTGGTGATAACAGTGACGCATGTACTGATAGATGGATGGAAATCTTACCAGCGAGATGAAGCAAAATTTTTCCTGCTCGACCAGTTCTTTCACCTGCTGGTGATCCTCGCCTGCTGGTACGTGCTGTTTTTATATCCTGATGATATCATGGCGGCATTGGAGGAGATCAACAATAAAAACACCCTGGTGCTGATCACGGCATATGTATTTGTAACTTTTCCTGCCGGCATTTTTATCAGCCAGCTCACTAAAAAATGGAGAGACAAGATCACGGATGGAACTACCCTTGGGAATGCAGGTAAATGGATCGGCATCATTGAAAGAATGATTATTCTTACCCTGGTGCTCGAGTCGCAATACGAGGCCATTGGTTTACTGATCGCCGCAAAAAGCCTGCTTCGTTTTAATGAAGCCAACCGGCCGGAGATCAAAACAGAATACCTGCTGATTGGAACGCTGATCAGCATCAGCCTTTCCATTCTTACGGGGCTGGTAGCGCTGAAACTGATCAACCTCGAATTATAAATTTTTGATCTCGGAGATCAGGTCCTGCAAAACTTTTTTAGCATCACCAAACAGCATGGAGGTCTTGGGCTGGAAGAAGAGATCATTCTCAATACCAGCGTAACCCGGCTTCATACTTCTTTTATTGACGATCACGGTTTTTGCCAGTTCCACATCAAGTATCGGCATACCATAAATGGGAGAAGAAGGATCGGTTTTGGCAGCAGGATTCACCACGTCATTGGCACCAAGAATCAGCACAACATCAGTTGTGGGAAATTCCGCGTTGGCTTCTTCCATCTCCTGTAATTTTTCATAACTCACATCTGCTTCCGCGAGCAATACATTCATATGCCCGGGCATGCGTCCTGCAACAGGATGAATGGCATACTTTACTTCCGCGCCTCTTTCCTGCAATATTTTTTCCAACTCATGACAGGCATGCTGGGCCTGAGCCACAGCAAGGCCATAACCGGGAACAATCATGATCTTATTGGCATAAGCCATCACAA
>CBDUBK010000145.1:0-5915 GCA_965365375.1 uncultured bacterium
TGGCTATGTCTTTTATCGTAGCGCTTTCAAACTTCATTGATGGACTCGTTAGATTATGATTTTCAATTGAATTCGTAATAAAAGTATTGATTTTTTCCCCTACGGGCCCAACTGCAAACGTTATCGGTAACGATTGCGTAAAAAAATAGGTTCAATACGCTTGTGAGGTCTGAATAACTGATTAGACTTGTTAAGTTAAAACAGCGGCTCCTAAGGGAGCATTAATGGAATCAATGAATCAGAAAGGCCTTTTCAACCTGTATGGAAAAACTGCTTTGGTCACCGGCTGCAGCCGTGGCATCGGCCAGGCCATGGCCATTGGTCTTGCGGAAGCAGGTGCTGATATCATTGGAGTTTCCAACAGCCTCAAACCCGGCAATGAAACAGAAACAGCGGTTTCTAAACTTGGCAGGAAGTTTCATACTTACAGCGCCAACCTGGGTGACCGCGATGCAGTTTACCGTTTCATTGAACAGGTAAAAAAAGAGCACAGCCAGGTTGACATTCTTATCAATAATGCCGGGACGATCCTGAGAAATCCCGCTGCCAGCCATACTGATGCCGAATGGGATACCGTGCTATCCATCAACCTTGATACTCCCTTTATACTTGCACGTGAATTTGGTAAGGAAATGCTGAACCGTGGTCATGGAAAAATCGTATTCACCTGTTCATTACTGTCATTTCAAGGCGGGATAAATGTTCCTGGTTATGCAGCAAGTAAAGGGGCGCTTGCCAGTCTTGTAAAAGCACTTGCGAATGAATGGGCAGGTAAAGGGGTGAATGTGAATGGTATTGCCCCCGGGTATATCTCAACCGATAATACCGAGGCATTGCGCAATGATGAAGCTAGAAGCAAAAGCATACTGGACCGCATACCGGCAGGAAGGTGGGGAGAGACAGAAGATTTCAAAGGACCCGTGGTTTTTTTATGCTCCGATGCAGCAGCTTATGTGCATGGAACCATTCTTACCGTAGATGGCGGATGGATGGGACGATAGGAACAGATCTATTTGAATAACCAAAATATTGATTGCGACTGATGGAAGAACGATATGCTTGCAGTCCTGCTGAAACCAGGACCATGAATACTGCCCAGCTCAGGGAACATTACCTGGTTGAAGGACTGCTCTCACCGGACCAGGTGAAATTTACTTATACGCATTACGACCGGATGATCGCAGGTGGTATCATGCCCGTAAATAAATCACTGGAACCTGGAAACTACGAACAACTGAAATCAAATTTTTTCCTGGAACGCCGCGAACTCGGTATCATCAATATTGGCGAAGAAGGCAGGGTAGAAGCAGATGGTAAGACTTATATACTGAATAAACTGGATTGCCTTTATCTCGGGAAAGGAACAAAGGATATCAGTTTCAGCAGTTCCTCAAAGGGTGCTGCGAAATTTTATTTGTTATCGGCACCGGCACACCATAGCTATCCTTCCACTTTAATGACCGCTGCTGAAGCGACTCCCGCCGCTCTTGGTGCAGTAGCTACCAGCAATGAAAGAACGATCTACAAATACATTCATGAAGATGGTATCAAAAGCTGCCAGCTGGTTATGGGACTGACCATACTGAAAGAAGGAAGCGTATGGAATACCATGCCTTCGCATACCCATAACCGCAGGATGGAGGTCTATCTCTATTTTGATGTAAGGCAGGACCAGTGTGTTTTTCATATGATGGGCACACCAACGGAAACAAGGCACCTGGTAATGAAAAATGAAGATGCAGTGATCTCGCCACCATGGTCCATCCATTCCGGTTGTGGTACCTCGGCCTATTCATTCATCTGGGGCATGGCAGGAGAGAACCAGTCATTTGCCGATATGGATGCAATAGCGATCAGGGATCTCAGGTAATAAGAATTAAACTACATAAACCTCAAGCTTGTATATGAAAAGAAAAATCTATCTCACTTTGCTGGCCAGTTTTTGCTGTGTTCTTGCATGGAGCCAGAAAGTGGTAACAGGCCAGGTTACTTCCGATAGTACGGGCCAGGGTCTTCCCGGGGTTACCGTTACTGTCAGGGGAACCGCAACCGCTACTTCCACCAATAATGAAGGCCGTTATACCATCACGGTGCCTTCCAACAATGCAGTGCTGGTGTACAGCTTCATTGGTTTTGCGCCACGCGAAGCCACTGTTGGAAACCGCAGCAGCATTGATATGGTACTTACCAGTAACGCCGCTACAATGGATGTGGTGGTGATCGGTTACCAGACAGTAAGGAGAAGAGACCTCACTGGTTCTGTTTCATCCGTGAATGCCAGGCAGCTGAAAGACATTCCTGTGAATTCAGCCGCAGAAGCACTTGCGGGAAGGCTTGCAGGTGTGCAGATCACCGGTACGGAAGGAACACCCAACGCGGAATTTTTAATCCGTGTACGTGGTGGTGGTTCCATCACCCAGGATAATTCTCCCCTCTATATCATTGATGGTATCCAGGTGGAAAATGCCTTGTCTGTGATTTCACCGCAGGACATTGAATCCATCGATGTATTGAAAGATGCCTCCGCAACAGCCATCTATGGTGCCCGTGGTGCCAATGGTGTGGTGATCATCACAACTAAAGGTGGCCGCAACCAGAAACCAGTACTCAGTTATAATGGTATCGTTGGTGTGGACAGGCTGGCCAATAAACTCGAAGTGATGGATCCATACGAGTTTGTATTGTACCAGTATGAAAGAAGCCGCGGCAGCCAGGCTGACCGTGATAACTTCCAGGATGATTATGGCAGGTGGGAAGACCTTGATCTTTATAAATCTGTTCCCTTCCTCGACTGGCAGGACCAGATGTTTGGCAGAAATGCCCTGCGCCAGTCACACAACGTGAGCCTTGCAGGAGGTAATGCCGGTACTACTTATAATCTCAGTCTAACCTATAACAAACAGGAGGGTGTTCAGCTGGGCTCAGATTTCGACCGCAAACTCGTGAGCTTTAAATTCGATCACAGTTTCAGCAAAGCTTTCCGAGTAGGATTTAATACCAGGTATAATAATACAAGAGTAAATGGTGCGGGAACTTCCAATGCAGGATCTTCTTCCACCAACCGGCTTCGCCATAGTGTGAAGTACAGGCCTTTCCTCATGCCTGGCCAGGCGCTATCCGATTATGATGTGGATTATGCCAATGAAACCAATGCGAACAGTCTCGCGCTCGTCAATCCTATTCTCCTCAACGATGCAGAGTACAGGAGGAATATCAACAACACACTTAACCTGAGTGGTTATGCTGAACTGAAGTTCACCGACTACCTTACTTTCAGGAGTACACTTGGTGTTGATATTTACAACCGCAGGGTGACCGCTTTTGATGATACCATCACAGGAAATTCCAAACTGAACGGAAGCGGTATGCCGCTGGCAAATATTGGTACTTATGAAAGGTTTACCATCAACAACTCAAACGTGCTCACTTTTTCCAATGCCCGCCTGGATGGTTCCTTCCACAAAAAAAATAAGATCTCTGTTTTACTGGGTCACGAGATCTTCGAATTCCAGGACAGGCTGCTGAACCAGTTTGCCCGTGAATTCCCGGTTGGCATCTCACCGGAAAAAGCCCTGGCCAATATGAACCTGGGTACAGCCTATATCAACCCGAATGAATTGCCTTCATCGGAAAATGAACACAGGCTGGTCTCAGCTTTCGGAAGATTGAATTATGATTTTGACCAGCGCTTTCTTACGCAGTTCACTTTGCGTGCGGATGGTTCATCCAAATTCGCTGAAGGAAGGAAATGGGGTTATTTCCCATCCGGCTCTGTTGCCTGGAGAATTTCCAATGAACAGTTCTTCGAAGGCATGCGCAATTCCATCAATGATCTGAAACTAAGGGTGAGTTATGGTGAAGCCGGTAATAACCGTATTCCCAATTTCCTTTATTTATCCCAATACGAATCCAGCACCCAATACTGGCTCAACAACCAGATGATCACAGGTTATGCGCCTTCAGACCTGGCCAACCAGTTCCTGAAATGGGAGACAACCGTATCAAGAAATATCGGTTTGGATATCGCCTTCCTGCGCAACAGGATCCAGCTATCCATTGATGCTTATAAAAATGATACACGTGACCTGCTGTTGCGCAAACCCATCTCTGTTACATCCGGTTATACCCTGCAACAGCAGAACATAGGAACTACCAGCAGCAAGGGACTTGAGTTCCAGTTGAATGCCGCTATCGTAGCTAAGAAAAATTTTACCTGGGATGCGAGCTTCAATGCTTCCATCGGGCGGGTGAAAGTGGAGAGCCTCGGTGATGGACTGGATTATTATTTCAGGAATTCCGGTTGGGGTTTTTCAAACAGCCCGGTTGACTATATTGTAAGACCCGGTGATTATATCGGTTCCATGTGGGGATTCACCACTGAAGGTTTTTATACATTGAATGATTTTGATTATGCCGGTGGTGTATACACACTCAAGCCTGGCATTGCCAATAACCAGTCCTATACTTCCCTGGCACCACAGCCGGGAAGAATGAAATTCAAAGATCTGGATAATGATGGTACGATCAATGAAAATGACCGCAGCATCATTGGTGTGGCCCAGCCAAAAGTATTTGGTGGTCTCAACCAGCAGTTCCGCTACAAAAATTTTGACCTGAGTGTTTTTGTGAACTACCAGTTTGGTAATGATGTGTACAATGCCAATAAACTGGAATTCACCAGCGGTTACCAGCCCAATGCCAACCTGCTCGCCATCATGAATAACAGGTGGACCAATATTGATGCGGGAGGTAATGTGGTTACAGATCCAACCGAGCTGGCTAAACTCAACGCGAATGCCACTGTATGGACACCAAGTACTACCAGCACATCCTTCATCCTGCATTCATGGGCGGTTGAAGATGGTTCCTTCGTGCGCATCAACAATATCACGCTGGGTTATACCCTTCCCGCGGGAGTGCTGAAACGCATCGGTTTCCAGACAGCGAGGATCTATGGAACAGTCAATAATCTTGCTGTGTTTACAAATTATTCCGGTTACGATCCGGAAGTGAGCACCAGGAGGGGAACACCGGAAACACCGGGCGTGGATTATTCCGCTTACCCGCGCAGCAGGGCCTTTGTATTCGGACTTAATTTATCTCTATAAATAATATAAATCGCTATATCATGAAGCTACGATTGCCAGTTATCCGGTTGTTCCTTATCCTCACGGTAGTGATAAGTTCAATTGGAATCTCATGTAAAAAATACCTGGAGGTGGAACCCTTATCCTCCTTTGGTACTGATTATGTTTTTGATAACGTGGTCAATGCGGAAAAAGCCGTGCTGGGTGTTTATGCCAGGCTTACCGGTGACCAGGGTTATGGTATCCGTATCAGCATGTATTATCCACTGGATGATGATATCATGATGGGACAGGGTGGTACACCTTATCCCGATAACGAAAGAAGGGATATCGCTCATTATAACGCGACTGCCAATAATACACAGCTGCCTGGCCCTTTCAACCAGTTGTATTCCGGTATCGAAAGAGCCAACCTCTGTATCTATTACATTCCAAGAATGGAACGTTATACCAATGGCAGTGTTTCCGAGCAGGCGCAGTTGAAAAGACTGCATGGTGAAGCGCTCACCCTGCGTGCGCAGTTCTACCTGGAACTGATCCGCAACTGGGGTGATGTGCCCGCACATTTTCTTCCTTCATCCATGGATGCCAACCTGCAGAAAAGCAAGGAAGACCGTGATGTGATCTATGAGCAGTTGCTGGAAGATCTTGCACTGGCAACTACTTTGGTTCCATGGCGTACATCTGTTGCTCCGGATGAAAGGATCACACAGGGCGCGGTACGTGCGCTGCGTGCAAGGATCGCATTGTACAGGGGCGGATATTCTCTACGCCGCAGCGGTGGCATGCAACGGGGCGCCGATCATCTTTCATATTACCAGATTGCAA
>CBDUBK010000146.1:0-5913 GCA_965365375.1 uncultured bacterium
AGGAGTATACAGATCAACCTCAATCCTTTTACCCTGATCGGGGCTACCACAAGGAGTGGATTGCTTACCGCGCCACTGCTTTCGAGGTTTGCCATCAAATCCAGGCTGGAATATTATACAGCCGAAACCCTCAAAAAAATTATCCTTCGTGCGGCCGATATTCTGAATGTAAGGATTGATAATGATGCTGCTGCAGAGATCTCCCGCAGAAGCAGGGGCACACCCCGCATCGCGAATGGTTTGCTGCGCAGGGTCAGGGATTTTGCCCAGGTGCTGAACGACGGGCAGATTGATATAGGAATAACCCAGCATGCACTCAGGGCTTTGAATGTAGATGAGCATGGACTGGATGATATGGACAACCGCATCCTTTCAGCCATCATTGAAAAATTCAAGGGCGGGCCTGTTGGCATGAGTACCATTGCAACCGCCGTGGGTGAAGAATCCGGAACACTGGAAGAAGTGTATGAACCCTTTCTCATTCAGGAAGGATTCATCAAAAGAACACCAAGGGGCAGGGAAGCAACGCATAAAGCTTATGAACATCTCGGTAAAAAGCCCGGCTTCAGAAATGAGGGTCCTGATCTCTTCAATACTTAAAATGCAGGGCCCGATTTTTATATTCTTTCCATAGGTGTTTTAGTTATATGGCGCTATGTGAATATAGCAAAGCAGCCCCTGCCTGGAGCAAACCTCGTATGCATGGGACTCACTGTGGCGGATAATCGGAAATGCAGTTAGCTGAAATGCTTTAATTTTATTGATCAATTCAAAAAAACCCCATTTATCATGGCAGACAAGAAAGCTAAAATATTATTATGCGAAGATGATCCGAACCTGGGAAGTGTTCTGAAGAATTACCTTGAGCTGAATGATTACGATGTGACCCTGGAAAGAGATGGCAGGCTGGGCCTTGCCGCATTTCAAAGGGAGCAGTTTGACCTTTGCCTGCTGGATGTAATGATGCCGAATATGGATGGATTTACACTGGCTGAAGAAATCAGGGATATCAATCCCGATGTACCCCTGTTTTTCCTGAGTGCCAAGACCATGAAGGAAGACATCATCCAGGGTTATAAACTGGGTGCAGATGATTATATTACCAAACCCTTCGACAGCGAAGTGTTGCTGCATAAGATAAAGGCTATCCTTAAAAGAAATGAAGAGCTGAACAGGGAATCAGAGAACCGCGAGTTTGACCTGGCTTCCTATCATTTTAATCCAAAACTGCGGGAACTTTCACATGCCGGTAAAATGCAGACCCTGTCTCCCAAAGAGAATGAACTGCTGAAAATGCTTGCCGAGCACATGAATGATCTTTTACCACGTGAGCAGGCGCTGAAAAGGATCTGGGGAAGTGATACCTATTTTAACGGCCGCAGTATGGATGTTTATATTGCCAAGCTCCGTAAATACCTGAAGGATGATCCGAACATCGAGATCGTGAACATACACGGGAACGGGTTCAGGTTGGTGGTGCAACCGTAAGAGCTGCAAGCTGCAAGGTTCAAGCTGCAAGACCTACAAGCTCAAGCATCCAAAAAATTTAAAAAGTGCGGAAGCACTTTTTTTTATGAATATATAGTGTCACTCTATTCTATAAACCGCCCTCTTGCAGCTTGAACCTTGCAGCTTGAAGCTGATTAGTAGCTCGTTGTTTCTAATGCATAGCTGTAATGCTCCTGCACTCTTTCAACCAGGTCATTATAATCAAATGGTTTTTGCATAAAATCATCTGCATGTGAAAAGCTGATCATAGCGGGATTGCAATCCTCACCCGACATCATAATGATACGTGTATGGGCGGTTTCGGGATCATTCTTGATCTGGTTGCAGAAGGTGTATCCATCCTCTTCGGAAAGGCATACATCCATAAGTATGAGCACTGGCTTATGCACCCTTATTTTGAGCATGGCTTCTTCAACCGATGAAGCCAGTATGGTTTCATAGCCCTGCCCTTTCAGGATGATCTGCACGATCTGGAGCAGATCGCGGTTATCATCGAGTAACAGGATTTTTTTTGAATTATACACGGCCAATTTTTTTGACCTATATCCAAATACAGTTCCAAAAATGAAAAATGGTGCAAAAATTCTGTATCAACTGTTTAAATCAGCGCATAAATCGAGTAAACCAACGATCTCTTTGATGAAATTTTTATAATCAAATGGTTTACTCAAAAAATGAATGCCTTTGGATTCGAAGTATAATCGGTCAGTTTCGTTAGTGGAAGTGGTAAAAACTACGACAGGTATCCGGGCGAGGTCGGGATGCGCTTTCATTTTTTCGATGGTCTGCTTGCCATTCATTTTAGGCATATTCATATCCATGATCACAAGGCAGGGCAGTTTCCTGTCTTCCAGGTTACGGTTCAGAAATTCCATAGCCTGCTCACCATCCATAGCCTGTTCTATTTCAAAAGGATGTTTCTGTGTATTGATCGCTTCCTTGATGAAAATAAGGTCGTCTTCATCATCATCAACACAAAGCACAACGGGCGTAAAAGTCATAATCAAAACTAAGGATCGGCCGTTATAACCCGGGGCGTATTTATACGGATTAATCTTCAGTTTTTACGATTCCGGCCGGATCTGGTCATGAATACCCTCCCTATTTGTGAGCCTTAAAACTTGATGATGTTGTATATTTCCTTTTTCATAAACAAGGATTATGTCAGCAACAGAAAAGTTTCAGTCAGTCGTCAGTAACGGATATACATTTAAGGGTGAATCCATAAAAATTGGCCGGGCCATGCTTGATGGTGCCGTGGTGGATAAGGCAGATGTGCTGCTTCCTTTAAAAACCCTAAACCGTCACGGGTTGATTGCCGGCGCAACCGGTACGGGCAAGACCAAAACCTTACAACTGATCAGCGAAGGCCTCAGTGATGCCAGCATACCTGTTTTGCTACTGGATATCAAGGGTGACCTGAGCGGTATTGCAAGGCCGGGTGATGTGAACGAAAAACTGAATGAGCGGGCCCGCCTGCTGGAGATCGAATATGCGCCAAAGGGCTATCCTGTCGAACTGCTTAGCCTCAGTTCCGGCGAGGGCATCCGGCTCCGGGCCACTGTAACTGAATTCGGACCTGTATTGCTTTCAAAGATCCTGGGACTCAACGATACGCAGGGCGGGGTGGTGGCCCTGGTCTTTAAATATTGTGATGATAACCGGCTACCCTTGCTGGACCTGAAAGATTTTATCCGGGTTTTACAGTTCATTGCCAATGAAGGGAAAAAAGAACTCGAAAAAACCTATGGCAAGATCTCAACTACATCCACAGGCACCATATTAAGAAAGGTGATTGAATTGCAACAGCAGGGTGCTGATCATTTTTTCGGGGAAAAAAGTTTTGAAGTGGAGGACCTCATGCGCATCAGCGATGATGGAAGAGGAATGATCTCCATATTGAGGGTAACGGATATGCAGGACAGGCCCAAACTTTTTTCCACTTTCATGCTGCAACTGCTGGCAGAGCTTTATGCCAGCTGCCCGGAAGAAGGTGATATGGATAAACCCAAGCTGGTTCTTTTTATTGACGAAGCCCACCTCATATTCAATGAAGCATCCGAAGCACTTTTGCAACAGGTGGAAACTATTGTGAAACTGATCCGTTCAAAAGGGATCGGTGTGTTTTTCTGTACACAGAATCCAATGGATGTACCGGCTCCTGTTCTTGCCCAGCTGGGATTGAAAGTACAGCATGCCTTGAGAGCTTTTACTGCGGCTGACCGTAAAACCATTAATAAAACAGCAGAAAATTATCCTGAAACTGAATTTTATAAAGTATCAGAAGACCTCACAAAGCTTGGCATAGGCGAAGCTTTTGTGACCATGCTGAATGAAAAAGGTATTCCCACTCCATTGGTGCATGTGATGATGGCCCCACCGAAAAGCCGCATGGATGTATTGCAGGATAATGAAGTGCAGGAGATCCTTAATCAGTCAAAGCTAACGGACAAGTACAACCAGGAAACAGACAGTCATAGCGCATACGAGATCCTCAACGAAAAATTGAAGGCGGCTGAAGCAGCCGGGCAGGAGGAGGAAGAGAAAGAGAAAGAGAAAGAACAGGAAAAGCCTAAGCGGACAAAAAAAGAAGAAACAGTTTTTGATAACCCCGTCGTGCGCCAGGCGGGAAGGACTGCCGCTTCCATATTAACCCGCTCCCTGCTCGGGGTGTTAGGGTTGGGTGGCACTACGAGGAGAAGGAAAACGAAAAGCTGGTTCTAAAGGCCTAATGCCTTACTTAAACCGCCAGAAAAGAAGGGCGCCAAGGAAAGCACAGATAATAAATGATTCTTTCCCGGCCTTGAAAAACCAATCATACTATAATCCACTCAAGCCAATGGCCATTAGCTATAGCCCTGGCTAAAAATTCTCTTTATGGATTTTACAACGGGCTGAGTCTATACATCATGACAATGGCTTATTGGGTACTCTTTTATTTATTCCTTTTTCAAATTGCTGCCTGTAAACAAAGACCTGAAACAGGAAAGCTGAATCTCTCATCACGCCATATTGTCCAGGCCTGGACACAGGAGCCAACAAATGAATACAGGACCATCCACGTTTTTGTAGCCTTATGTGATAATCTTTACCAGGGAATAGTACCTGTACCAGCATCAATCGGTAATGGCCAGGATCCGGAGAACAATCTTTACTGGGGCTGCAGTTATGGTATCAAAACTTATTTTTCGAGAAAATCCGGCGACTGGGAGATGGTAAACATCCGCAAGGATACAGCTATGATCCTGGAAACAATTTTATTCAGGCATAAAAAAGAAAAAGTGCTGATGCTGGCCGAGGCTTATGATGGACGTTATATCAAACAAACCACCATTGATTTTATTAAGGCTGCCAATAATGAATTGCCAAAGTATGTTGTATATAAATCTGATACCATCCAGTTTGGAAAAAGAGCTGACATCATCAGTTATATCGGGCATGATGGCCTGATGGATTTTTCGCTTCCCCTGCCATCAAGATCTGCGGATACATTTTCAAAGCAGGCCATTATACTTGCCTGCTACAGCAGGAATTTTTTCTCTCCCCATTTAAAGAATACGAGAGCAACACCACTAGTTTGGACCACGGGTCTCATGGCTCCTGAAGCATATACGCTATATGATGCCTTGTCAGCCTGGATCAGGATGGAAACAAATGATAATACCAGGACCGCAGCTGCCGGAGCTTACAGCAAATACCAGAAATGCAATTTGAAAGCTGCAAAAAATTTACTTGTAACAGGCTGGGAGTAATAGCCATCAGCCAATGGCCAGTGGCCATCAGCCTTTCCCCTTCCTCACTTTCAACACCCCCATACTATCCGCATATAGTTTATTCTCTGCCTGCAGGAAGGCAATGACTTTCCAGGCCTTTTCTTTTTTCAATCCTTTTAATGAGGCAACAAGTTCATTACCCGTTGAAGGTTTTTTATGTAATTGTTCGGTAATGAGGGCCGAATATTTTTTGAATTCTTCCGGGGATATATCCTTAGGTGCTGCATTAAGGCAATTATCACAGATGCCACAGGGCTTTGCTTCGCTATCTCCAAAATAAGCATTGATAAAAACACTCCTGCATCCCGGAGTTGCCGTATACGCGATCATTTTCTGAACCCGCTCAATAAACAGGTTTTTTCTTTTTTCATAAGGTGCCATTTTAAAACTGAGTTCTTCTGCCGGCACCCTGTGCTTCTGAAAAATAATTTTTGGGTTTTCATTCTGCGGAGCATATTGAAGGATCCCGAATGCTTCAATCGCTTTTAATTGTTGTTTCAATCCAGCTTCTTCGATCCTGAGCAGGCGGCTCAGAAAATTTTCAGAGATCATGGCCGGGTAATCCAGGATACCGGAATAGGTCCTGAGCAGGGTTGTAACCAACTGCTCATGATTTGGATAACTGTTTTGA
>CBDUBK010000147.1:0-5907 GCA_965365375.1 uncultured bacterium
TACTGAACTCATTGAATGATGCAGGTGCCGGTTTTGGGGGTGATACCAATAAAGTAACGCTGTACCTTAAAAACGGGCAGTCCAAAGAACTGGCATTACAATCCAAAAAAGATGTTGCCAGGGAAATTGTTCATGCCATAATTGAACTCTGATGAAAAACTTAATTGCTTTCTTACTGCTCATAAGCCTCTCTGCTTCTGTGAAGGCACAGGAGCTCCAGGCCAGGGTATCGGTGATGTCGGCCAAGGTGAGTACCCAGGTGGACAAGAAGATCTTCCAGACCCTGCAGAACGCGCTGACTAATTTCCTGAACAACAGGAAATGGACAACAGGTACTTACCAGCCGCAGGAAAAGATCAAATGCAGTTTCCTCATCACGATCGAAGAATATTCAGGCAATAATGTATTCAAAGCCTCACTCACAGTGCAGGCGGCAAGACCGGTTTATAATACTTCTTATGAATCACCCCTGGTGAATTTCCAGGACGCCGCTTTCCAGTTCAAGTATGTGGAGTTTCAACCCATCGAATTCAACGAGAACCGTGTACAGGGCAATGATGCCATGGCAGCGAACATCACCGCGGTGCTGGCATTTTATGCCAATCTGATTGTGGGGCTGGACTATGATTCATTTTCACCGCGAGGAGGGGATCTTTATTTCCAGAAAGCACAGAATATCGTGAACAATGCGCCGGAAGCGGGGGATATCAGCGGCTGGAAAGCTTTTGATGGCTTGCGTAACCGTTTCAAACTGATACAGGGCCTGGTGGACAGCCGTTTTACTTTGATGCATGATGCCATCTATTCTTATTACAGGCATGGCCTCGACCAGTTTTACGAGAACGAAGCGGAAGGCAGGGCGGGAATTCTCAATGCATTAAATTATATGAACACGGTGAACATAGAGAACCCCAACTCCATGATCATCCAGTTTTTTTTCCAGGGCAAGAGCACGGAACTGGTCCAGATCTTCAGCAAGGCGGACGGAGAAACAAGAGTACGTGCCCGGGATTACCTCATGAAACTTGACCTCACCAATGCCGGTGTTTATAAAGAATTAAGATGAAACAGCTGGCTGTAATTTTTTTCCTTGTCTTATTTGGTTCCTGCAAAAGTTCTGTACCGGAAGGTATCCTGCCTCCTGGTAAAATGCAGGCGGTTTACTGGGACCTGATGCGGGCAGACGAAATGGTGAACTATTATGCCATACTGGATACGGCATATGGAAGAACCAGACACCAGGATAGTTTTTATGCTGCGATCCTGGGTATTCATCAAATCAGCCATGAGACTTTCCTGAAGAGCAAGTATTATTATGAAACGCATCCCGAGAAACTGAAACCTGTCCTTGATTCCATTCATAGCAGGGGAGAAAAACTTGTAAATGGAATCGACCTTCCTGAAAGGCCCGATACCATGAAGATCCTGCCTCCTCAACGCACAGATACACCTCCTGTAAAAACGCTTCAACCGGATACAACGAAACGCAGGAAGGGACTGATCCTCGAAAAAGCTAATTAGTATCCTTTATTTTTACAGCCTAATGAAGCTGTATGAATAAAGTTTATGAAAACGCGGAAGCGGCTCTTTTTGATATAAAGGACGGCACTACACTCATGCTGGGAGGCTTCGGCCTTTGCGGCATTCCGGAGAACAGCATTCGTGTGCTGGTAGAGAAAGGTGTGAAAGATCTTACATGCATATCCAACAATGCCGGTGTTGATGATTTTGGCCTTGGTTTATTACTCCGGAAAAAGCAGATCAAAAAAATGATGAGTTCTTACGTGGGTGAGAATGCCGAATTTGAAAGGCAGCTCCTCAGCGGTGAACTTGAAGTAGACCTGATACCCCAGGGTACTTTAGCCACAAGAATACAGATGGCCGGCATGGGCATACCTGCTTTTTTTACACCGGCAGGTTTTGGAACCGAGATTGGAGAGGGAAAAGAAGTGCGGGAGTTTCATGGAAAAAAATATTTGATGGAGCATGCGTTGCATGCGGATTATGCCATTGTAAAAGCGTGGAAGGGTGACCGTTATGGCAACCTTGTTTTCAGGAAGACCACCCGCAATTTCTCCACTTCAATGGCAAAGGCAGGAACGGTCACAATTGCTGAAGTGGAAGAACTGGTAGAACCAGGCCAGCTAGATCCGGACCATATACATGTTGCAAGCGTTTATGTGCACCGGGTTTTCCAGGGCAAACAATATGAAAAGCGTATTGAAAGAAAAACGGTACGTCTCGAAAACAAATGATTGGCTGGTTGATCTTTCAACATGCAATCAAACCATCAGATTAACTCATCATCACCTCAAACAAAATGGCTTTAGATAAATTCGGAATCGCAAAACGTATCGCGCAGGAACTGAAGGATGGCATGTATGTCAACCTGGGTATCGGCATCCCAACACTTGTAGCCAATTATATTCCTGATGGGATGTTCATCATGCTGCAGAGTGAAAATGGCATGCTGGGCATGGGTCCCTATCCAACGGAAGCAGAAATGGACGCAGACCTGATCAACGCGGGGAAAGAAACCGTTACTACTTTACCGGGCGGCGCTTTTTTCGACAGTGCGGAAAGTTTTGGAATGATCAGGGCTGGAAAGATTGACCTGACTGTATTGGGCGCTATGGAAGTAAGTGAGACCGGCGATATTGCCAACTGGAAGATACCAGGCAAGATGGTAAAGGGAATGGGAGGTGCGATGGATCTTGTGGCCAGTGCCAGGAATATCATTGTAGCAATGATGCATACCAACCCTAAAGGAGAATCAAAACTATTACCTGAATGCACGCTGCCATTAACAGGTGTAGGTTGTGTAAAAAGAATTGTAACGGAACTGGCGGCACTTGAAGAAACCAACCGGGGATTCAGGCTACTCGAAAGAGCACCGGGTGTAAGCGTTGAAGAAATAAAAGCTAAGACCGCGGGTAAACTGATTGTGGAGGGAGAGGTGCCGGAGATGAAGGTCTAAGCTAATGGCCTTTGGTTGTTGGCCATTAGCCTCCTAAGCCCCCGAGGAGCGGCATGTCAATAGTTTTAACCAAAGTTTGCACAAAGCCCCAGAGGGGCGACATGTCAATGGCTCACGTTTGTTCATCTTATGACTGGCATTTTTTTGTAAAGGTTCGTTTCTCCGTGACAGAAAAATTCTTCTAACTTAATATCAATTATATTATACTCCATGCTCAAGAAATGTTCAAAATGCGGAGCTGAATTTTCCTGTGGTGTGGAAACAGGAGAATGCTGGTGTATGGAAATAACAGTTCCCGTGGAAACATTGAAGGATTTGAAATCAGAATATGAAGATTGTCTTTGTGGATCCTGTCTGAAAGAAATGACCATCCCAGAAGATCGCGACTAAATTTTTTTTATGGCTAAAACCAAAACTGCCCAAACTGAAGTTGAGGTCAACGACTTTATCCATTCATTCGTTGACAATGACCAGAAAAAAGCTGATAGTTACCGTTTGATTGAATTGATGACTGCATGGTCAGGTTTCCCGGCAAAAATGTGGGGACCTTCGATCATTGGGTTCGGCAGTTATCATTATAAATATGCGAGTGGGCATGAAGGAGATGCTCCTTTGATTGGTTTTTCTCCGAGGAAGGCTGCATTTTCCCTGTATGTATTTTCCCCGGCACAGGCAAATGAACATTTACTGAACGGCCTGGGAAAATTCAAAATGGCAAAGGCCTGTATTTATATCAAAAAATTATCTGACATTGATATCGCGGTGCTTGAAAAGCTTTGTAAAACATCGATTGCATATATCAATGAGCACCATGAATGTGCCTGCAGGGAAAAATAGTATAGAAATATTTCTGGGTAAATAATTACTACCATGTATCCTGGATAGTTTTTTTAGTAAATCCCGATCAGGAAAAAAATATCATGAATAAGTGGAAAATTCTTGCCTGGCTTTTTATACTTTTTACTTTTGGTGCTGCCAGGGAAACTTATAGAATACTTACATCACAGGCCCCGGATATTGTACAAGGCCGGTCATCATTAGCTTTGTTTTCAGCCACGCTTACCCTGTTATTCGCATACCTGGCCTGGAGGTTTTGGAAAAAGGCCGCAGCATTCAGATATTAGAAGGGTTGTAAGATGATGGGCTGAATCACCTGGCGCTTTTTATACTATATGTTTCATTCTGTTGGGTCACCGGGAACCTGAGTTATCAAGAGGATAACATGTTTCGTATACGATGGATAGCCCCTGTACACATAAACCAGAGCAGGGTATCCCGGACAGAAATTTCTCCTCCGTAAGAGTTTCGTTAAGCCTTCACATTGTGCACCAGTTGGTTATCTTTTTTTCAGCCCGGTTACAACCGCTGGCAGGGATATTGCTAAAATTATCAGGATACACTCAATACAATAGCATGCCGCGTCCCCAACTATTTGACCTGATAGACCCCGTTAGTTTGTCCGTCCACCTGGAAGAGGGACTTTTTGCAGTGATGTTATGGGACAGTCATATGAAGCTCCTTTATTGTTCCGCAAAAGCAGCGGATATATTTGGCAGCACACCCAATGAGATATTAATGCAACCGGATTACCTGGTTCATTTTGTGCACCCGGATGATGTAAGCACTGTAAAAAATATCATCACCGAACTTATCTCAGGCAAGGTTAAGCAGAATGAGAGCATGAACAGGAATATCACAAGGGAGGGTAAAACGATTTATTGTAAATGGTATAATTCAGCTCAAACGGATGACCAGGGTAAAGTAACATCTGTTTTATCCCTGTTCCAGGATGTAACTGCCCAGGTGGAAAATGAATCAGCGCTGAAAAAAAGTGAGCAGCAGTTGTCCTTTGCTTTTAACAGCGCAATAGATCCCATGTGGCTGATCAGGGCCGAGGGTAATAATGTGTTCAGGTTTGAAACGATCAACGCGGCATTTACAAAAGTAACAGGGTGGACACCCGAACAGGTGGAAGGCCAGCCCATTGAAAACATAATGCCCCCGGCTTCTCATGAACTGGTGAGAGGAAAATACAATGAAGCAATACGTACAGGGAAAACGATCGATTATTATGAAGAAGCTGTGCATCCTTCCGGGGTTAAGCATGGGGAGATACGCGTGATCCCGATCCTTTCTGATTCCGGGGGCCTGCCAAGGATCCTGGGCATTGCCAATGATATAACCGAAAAGGTTTACCTGCAGAAAAGGCTTGATGCGGAGCGTGAAATCAAATCACGGCAGATCACATCAGCCGCCATCAAAGGCCAGGAAACGGAAAGGTCCAAGGTAAGCAGGGAGTTGCATGATAATGTGAACCAGATACTCACTACTACAAAACTATATATCGAATTATGTATAGACCAGAAGGTTGAGACCATTCCCACACTTCATAAAACCGCAGAATTGTTGACAGGCACGATCAATGAGATCCGTAGCCTTTCCAGGCAGCTGTCCCCGCCTTCATTGGGTAGTATTAATTTCAGGGAGACGTTCAGGGACCTGGTTGAATCTTCCGGCATCTCTGCATTGCTTGATGCCCGCATAGAGTTCGATGAACTTCAATTCCAGGAAATGGAAAATGAACTGCATCTCGCTCTTTACCGCGTGACCCAGGAACAGTTTACCAATATTGCAAAATATGCGAAGGCCGGTTCTGTGGTTTTAAGGCTGAAACAGGAAGGTGCCCGGCTGCAGTTTTCCATAACGGATGACGGTAAAGGTTTTGATCCTGGTATCAAAAGAAAAGGAATTGGTATTACCAATATGCAGAGCAGGGTTGAAACCCTGAATGGTAAGTTCCGGATGATCAGTAGCCCGGGAAATGGAACAAAACTGGAAGTGGAAATACCTATTATCGTTGAGGACAATGTTTGTTTTGCAGAGCAAGCGGTGCTGGATAGCTTATCAGCAAGTGAAGATTAAGTTCCTTC
>CBDUBK010000148.1:0-5894 GCA_965365375.1 uncultured bacterium
GTTCGACAAGGATGTGGAATACGTGGTGATGGACGGGCAGGTAAAGATCGTAGACGAACAAACCGGCCGTATCCTCGATGGCCGCCGGTATTCCGACGGTCTGCACCAGGCAATTGAAGCAAAGGAAAATGTGAAGATCGAGGCAGCTACCCAAACTTATGCGACGGTGACGCTGCAGAACTATTTCCGTATGTATCACAAGCTGGCCGGTATGACCGGTACGGCGGAAACGGAAGCCGCTGAGTTGTGGAGCATCTACAAACTCGATGTGGTCAACATCCCAACAAATATTCCTGTGATCCGTAAGGACCACCAGGATAAAGTATATAAAACCAGGAAGGAAAAATTCAACGCTGTGATCGAAGAGATTGAAGCGCTGCGTAATGCGGGAAGACCGGTACTGGTAGGTACTACTTCCGTTGAAGTTTCTGAATTACTGAGCAGGATGCTTTCCGTCAGGAAGATCCCGCACAATGTACTTAATGCCAAGCAGCACGCCAGGGAAGCGCAGGTGGTTGCGGAAGCAGGATTGCCGGGTGCCATTACCATTGCCACCAACATGGCTGGCCGTGGTACGGATATCAAGCTCGGACCAGGTGTGAAAGAAGCAGGCGGTCTTGCTATCATTGGTACGGAAAGGCACGAATCCAGGCGTGTGGACAGGCAGCTGAGAGGTCGTGCCGGACGCCAGGGTGATCCTGGTACCACGCAGTTTTATGTATCACTCGAAGATGACCTGATGCGGATGTTCGGCAGCGAAAGGATCGCAGGACTGATGGACAGGTTTGGTTACAAGGAAGGAGAAGTGATCCAGCACAGCATGATCACCAAGTCCATTGAAAGAGCGCAGAAGAAGGTGGAGGAAAATAACTTCGGTATCAGGAAAAGACTGCTGGAATATGATGATGTGATGAACAAACAGCGTAATGCTGTTTATGACCGCAGGAACCACGCCTTGTTTGGCGAACGTCTTGCACTTGATATTGATAATGCATTTTCTGTAACAGCAGAAGAAATTGTAACCACCCACAGGGAGCAGGAGGATTTTGAAGGATTCAGGCTGGCATGTATTGTAACTTTTGGACTGGACTCACAGATCGATGAAGAAACATTCAGGAAAAAAGATTCCGCATCTCTCACCGATGACCTCTACACAGAAGCGATCACTAACTACCAGCGTCATAAAGAAGATGTCAGGAAAAAAGCTGTGCCTGTTTTCAGGAATATCAGGCAGACGCAGGGTGGTCATATAGAAAATGTTGTGGTACCCTTTACTGATGGCCGCAAGGGCATCAATGTGCTGACCAACCTTGACAAAACCCTCAATACTGATGGTGAGGAATTGTGCAATGCCATGGAAAGGAATATTACCCTTGCCATCATTGATGATGCCTGGAAGGAACACCTGCGTGCGATGGATGATCTGAAACAAAGCGTGCAGACGGCTTACCTGGAGCAGAAAGACCCGCTGGTGATCTATAAAGTGGAAGCCTATAATTTATTCCGCCGCATGAGCAGCGGGGTGAACCGTGATATTGTTTCTTTCCTCTGCCATGCGAATCTTCCTGTGCAGGAAGGACCGCAACAATCTGTGCAGGGACCGAAGCAACCTATTTTAAAAGAAGGCCGCCAGGAAAAAACCGACATGAGCAAGATGAAAGCCAACAAGGCAGAAATTGATGCGGTTGGTGATGATTATGCGGCGAATGAAAAAGATTATTATGATCCTTCCGGCGGACCTGCTGTGAAGCAGGAGCCTGTAAAGGTTGGACCGAAGACGGGGCGTAATGATCCTTGTCCCTGTGGCAGCGGTAAAAAATTCAAAAACTGTCACGGTAAAGAATCTTAAAGCAGGTACATGCCAGCGGCATGTCCGTTTAATATATTCGTCAAAATTTATAAATGCTGTCATCAACCATGACAGCATTTTTTTTGCCGGCCTGCGGGGTAACCCCGGAGGCTGGTCAATATGATGTACCAGGATGGAAGCTTTGGATTAAATCATGTTATCGTCTAAAATATTATAATGAGGGCTAAATAATCTATTTCAAAATTTTCGATCCCGAGGTTGAAACCAGGAACACTTTCTTTAAAATATCTTGATTAAATTCAATCCGCACAATTGCCAAACCATTATGAGAATAAAATCCATTGCAGCCCTGGTATTAGGACTTACCTGTTCACTGGCACTTTCAGCACAGCCATTAGTTGACTCCCTGCTGAAGGAACTCAGTAAAGCAAAAAAAGATACCAATAAGGTCATTCTCTACCGTGCTCTCGCAGGGACAATCCTTAACAGTGATCCGCCTCTGGCGATTTCTTATGGCAAGGCGGGTGTTCTGCTGGGAAAAGAACTCCGGTTTGAAAAAGGTGTAGCTGGCTGTTACCTGAATATTTCCACTGCCTATAGTTTTAAGGGACAACTGGATTCTGCCCTCATTTATATTGATTCCTCCATTGTTTCTTCAAGAATCGTTGGTGATCCAACCCGCCTGGCACTTGTGTACCTCAACCGCGGGGATTATCACATGCAGCTGCGTAATTTTAAACAATCAGTGAAAGACTGTGATTCTGCCTGGCATTTCGCTGAATTATCCGGCAACAATGACCGGAGGGCGCGCATCCTTCATACACTTGGCTCTGTTTATTATTTCCAGGAGAATTATACAGAAAGTGGCGAA
The DNA here is from genome assembly GCA_965365375.1 of uncultured bacterium. Classification (GTDB taxonomy): domain Bacteria; phylum Bacteroidota; class Bacteroidia; order Chitinophagales; family Chitinophagaceae; genus Flavisolibacter. The sequence continues at coordinate 2,682 of CBDUBK010000148.1, forward strand.
TATTATAAAAGAGCAGGAAAACTGTACCAGGAAGCAGGGAATAAAAAAATGTATGGCATTGTACTGAATAACCTGGCCGCACTTTACAGTGAATCAGGTAAGCAGGATTCTGCTATTGCTCTTTATAAAGAGGCAATAGAACTGGCCAACCAGTCAACAGACAAGGTCAACCTCCCGATGTATTATGGAAATATTGGCCACATCTATTATAAAATGGGCGATTATAAACCCGCCAGGGAATATGTGGAGAAGGCCATGCAATTCGCCGTTGAACAGAATAATGAAAAACAAATTGGTATCGCCCATACCCTTTTTTCAAAGATCTATCTCGATGAAAAAAAATATGGCCAGGCCATTGAGGAAGGATTAAAATCACTGGCATTACTTAAAAAACTTGACCTGCTGGAGGAACAGCATACAGTTACCAGTCTGCTTGCAGATGCCTATTCCAAAACAGGAAATCATGCGATGGCTTTCCAATACCTATCTACCAGCAAACAGCTGGGTGATTCACTTGCCGCACAGAAATATGATGAAGACATCGCCAGCATGCAGACAGCTTTCAGGATCGGTGAAAAAAATAACGAGATCATGATGCTGAATAAGAACAATGAACTTCAGCAGCAAAGGCTTTCACGCCAAAGGCTTTTGCTTTTTGGATCCTTCATCCTCGTAATACTGGCAGCTGTCGGCATCATCCTGGTGATCAACCGCAACCAGTTGCAGCAGCGGATCAAGGAAATGAAACTGCGGCAGTCCATTGCAGCTGACCTGCATGATGAAGTGGGCAGTTCCATCAGCAGCATTCACATGCTCAGTGAAATTGCCACGGGCTGGAACACTATGACAACCCCGCAAAAAGAAATGCTGGGTAAAGTGAAAGATTATTCAAGAGAGACAATGGACAAAATGGGCGACATCGTTTGGATGATCAAACCTACCGACCAGGATACCATGCAATTGCAGGAAAGAATGGAAAACTTTCTCTACCAGTTGTGCAACAGCAAGGGAATCCAGGGCCAGATAGAAGTAGAAGGTTTAAAGCAGGCCAAACTATCCATGTACCAGAAAAAAGCGCTCTACCTGGTTTTTAAGGAAGCGGTGAATAATGCATTAAAATATGCCTCTCCTACAAAGATCACTGTCAGCCTGAAACGGGTACAGGACAATATTGAATTAAAAATATCAGATGATGGCAAAGGTTTCGACCCGGGAGAAAATGGAAAAGGGAATGGCCTTGGAAATATGAAAAAAAGAGCCTTTGAAATGGGGGGCCAAACCCAGGTTATATCCAGCCCCGGTGAGGGAACGACCATTCTGTGCAAAATACCAGTCAAAAATGCCAACGGTGGCAGACCTATCAATGTAAGGGCCAGTAAATCCCTGGGATAAACCAAACAGGTCAAATCATATTACAGCAGAACCGCCAGATGGAATTTAAGATTGAAATACTTGATCGGAATAATCTTTCCGGTTTTAAAGAACTGCTCAGGGTTTTTGAAAATGTTTTTGAAATGGCAGATTCCCGGATGCCGGGAGATCCTCACCTGGAATCACTTCTGCAAAAGCCTGATTTTTTTTGCATCGTCGCCAGCAACAATGATAAAATAATCGGTGGCCTTACCGTATACATTCTTCATGGATATTATGATCTTCAGCCATCTGCCTATATCTATGATGTTGGTGTGCTCCCCGCTTATCAAAGACAGGGTGTGGGCAGCCGGCTGGTTGGATTTCTTATTGAGTATTGCCGGGTGAACGGTTTTTCGGAAGTATTTGTACAGGCGGAAAACAGGGATGAACATGCTGTGAATTTTTACAGAAAAACAGCCCTGCATGATGAAATACAGGCCAACCAGTTTGCATACACTTTCAGGAAAAATATTGAAGGGAACCAGTAGTTTGATATAAAGAAGAGGGATTTTTTCATCCTTAAATCCATTACCAGGGTTTGAATATTGAGCAACGTGTTTTTACTTTGAAAGAAAAAAGAGGCAGGCTAAATAATTTGATTAAACCTTTTTAACCAACAGACCTCCAAAAGAAAAACCAGATGCCCAGGACCCTTCTTATTTGTATCCTCCTGACCTTTCTTGCAGGTTGCGATAAAAACACCGGTACGGATAATAATGATTTCAATTCCATGTATTTTCCACCAGGTGGAAATGAATGGAATACGGTTCCGCTTTCAACACTTGGATGGAACCAGCAGGCTGTTCAGCCTTTAAAGGATTACCTGCAGCAGAAGAATACCAAATCTTTTATGATCCTGGTGAATGGCAGGATCGCAATGGAATATTATTTTGACGGTCATTCTGCAGGTGCTGCCTGGCAATGGAACAGTGCAGGTAAAACACTTGTTACTGCAACCACGGGTATTGCGCAGCAGGAAGGTTTGTTACAGATCAGTGATAAGGCTTCCGAACACCTGGGAGAAGGCTGGACGAGTGAACCAGTTGAAAAAGAAAATCTCATTACTGTAAGGCATCTCCTCACGATGAGCTCCGGCATCAATGATGCCAGTGAACTTGTGATCAAACCCAACCTCACCTACCTGGCAGATGCGGGTACAAGATGGTCTTACCACAATGTGTTTCAAAAACTGATGGATGTGGTGGATGGGGCTTCCAGTCTCGAATTCGAAACCTATTTCAATGATAAATTAAAGACCAGGATCGGCATGGATGGTTTCTGGAACAATGGTATCATTTTCAAAGTATACCATAGTAATACCAGGAGCATGGCCAGGTTTGGCCTGCTGGCATTGAATAAAGGCAAATGGAACAGTGAGGTGATCGTAAATGAATCATTCTTCACGGAAAGTACCAGTACCTCCCAACAAATTAATCCTGCCTATGGTTATTTGTGGTGGCTGAATGGCAGGAACAGTTATATGCTTCCGGGTGGACAAAACGTTTACCAGGGAACGCTCATTCCAAATGCACCGGCCGACATGTATGCAGCTATGGGTGCGGAAGACCAGCGCATCTATGTGATCCCTTCCAAAAAAATGGTGATCGTAAGAATGGGAAATGCTTCCAATCCCTCCAATCCAAATTTCGCGCTTTCAGGTTTTGATAATGAGCTTTGGGGAAAGATCAATGCGGTGATCCAGTAGACATTTCTTGATAAAAAAATTTTTTAACCGCAAAGCACCAAGCCTTCGCTAAAGCTTGCGCCTCCGCTAAAGCTTCAGCGCACGCGGACGGCTGG
>CBDUBK010000149.1:0-5861 GCA_965365375.1 uncultured bacterium
GCTTCAGCAGAGTTCTGGGCTGCCAATAAGGTATAACCTTAGTAACGTTACCCATTTCACCATTCACCATTCACCATTCACCATTTCACCATTCACGTGTCACGCATCCCCTGATCCATGACATTTATCATCACTCATCTTAATGCGGCTCATGTTCGCAGGGGCCCCCATGAACTAGTTTTAGCTCTTAATTCAATATCATGTCGATCGTACTCCATCCCCTGAAAACCATATCCGAAATAGAATCTGAATTCCATGAACACTATCCTTACCTGAGAATTGTTTTTTTTCCGGGAAAGGGCAAAAAACATGATGTACTGATGGATGACCTCACACTTGCAAACCTTTGCAATGAATGGAATGGAAAACAGATCCTGATTCATCCTTTTCATTCGGTGAAAGAGGTAGAATTAATTTTCGCAAAGCAACTGAAGGTTGCGGTGCAGGTGGAAAGAAAGCAAAAGGAAGGATGGGTGGAAACACGTCGATCTTACTATTTATCCCTCGATACCCATAATGAAATGGGAAGACTTTCCGCACAGGTACCGGTATCTTTCATTCAATAAATATGCACAGGCCGTATGATGCTCACCGTTATTTTTTTAAATGGAATCCTTCTGAATACTGTAGCTGTAGTATTGTTATTGCTGGCCTGGAAACAACCCAGGGTGGCCAAATTGCTCTTCTCCGTACTTTTCGGCGCTTCAGCCCTTGCCAATATCATGGTCATGATAACGGGATCAAATGGTTTCAATATAAATGAAGGCCGCGCCCTCACCTGGTACAATGATGTAATAATGGGTGGAGGAATCAGCTGGGTTCCTGCATTTCTCATTTTATTTCAACTTGCCATTGCAGTTTCAATCCTGTTGCGCGGATGGTTCTACATTGCCGGCGTTATCGCTGCGATCATTTTACTGGGAACCATCATTCCTCTTGGTACGCAGGCTGCTTTTCCCGCAACCTTCATTATGGCATTAGCGCTTACGAGACTTCTGAAATTCAATCACCATTATTTCTGGTATGTGCCCAGGCGGATCTGGTCCTGACCAGCCCGTCATATTTACCTGGTGCCGTTTTTCATTCTGCAGTGCCGTGCAATGATTCTGGTTTACATTTATCATTGAAAATGAAAAGATGAACTGGCACCAGGAGAACATAGAAACAATTATTGCTGAAACGGAAAGTTCTAAGGATGGCCTTACACATTCACAGGCACAGGTAAAACTACAGACCGAAGGTCCCAACCAGCTTGAAGAAAAAAAGAAAAAACCTGCGTGGGTTATTTTCCTCAGCCAGTTCAAAGATTTTATGATCCTGGTACTGGTGGCTGCAGCGGTTATTTCAGGAATCATCGGCGAACTGGCAGATACCATGATCATCCTGGTTATCGTGTTACTGAATGCTGTTATAGGTTTTCTCCAGGAATACCGTGCTGAAAAAGCCATGGATGCGCTCAGGCAGATGGCAGCACCTCATACAAAACTGATCAGGGAAGGAAAACAGTTTACCATTCCATCATTTGAACTTGTACCCGGCGATCTCGTGATGCTTGAAGCAGGTACGCTGGTGCCGGCTGACCTGCGTCTCATGGAATCGCATTCCTTACGCGTAGAAGAGGCTTCTCTTACCGGCGAATCTGTTGCTATTGATAAAACCACGGAAGCCCAGGTAGAAAATGACCTGCCGCTGGGTGACAGGATCAATATGGCATATAAAGGCACACAGGTAATCAATGGCCGCGGATTAGGTATCGTGATTGCAACCGGTATGAAAACAGAAATCGGCAGGATCGCTTCCATGTTACAGGAAGAAAAGTCAATGACGCCGCTGCAAAAACGTATGGCGGATTTCAGTAAAAAATTATCCTGGATCATCCTCTTCATTTGTCTTTTATTATTCATTGTCGGTGTACTTCGTGGTGAGAAACCACTTAACATGCTCCTGGTTTCTATTTCACTTGCTGTTGCCGCGATCCCGGAAGCATTGCCTGCACTCATCACTATTGCTTTGGCAAGGGGTGCAAAAAGGCTCGTGAAAAAGAATGCCCTGATCCGTAAGCTCCATGCAGTTGAAACCCTCGGCTCTGTTACTTTTATCTGTTCAGATAAAACCGGAACGCTAACCCAGAACAGGATGAAAGTGGTGGAACTCAAAGCTGAGGAAGGCACTCAAAAAATTCATGAAGAACTTTCACTGCTGGAAGTTGCCATGGCCCTGAACCACGATGTGGCTATGGAAAAAGGCGGCTTAAAAGGTGATCCTACAGAAGTGGCCATGGTGGAATATGTCATGGAAAAATGCCAGTCAACAAAAGAGCTCACAGGGCAATTTCCCAGGGTGGAAGAACTGCCTTTTGACTCTGACCGGAAACTGATGACCACCATTCATAAGTTTGACGGGCGCTACCTGGTTTTGTCGAAAGGTGCTGTGGAATCCATTGAAAATATTTTGCTGGAGAATGGGGGAGGGGCAGGAGCAGAAGCTGCCACTCTTGCAAAGAGTGGTATGCGTGTTATAGCCTTCGCCTATAACATCATTGATAGTGTACCGCAGCCTTTGGAATATGCACTCATTGAAAAAGACCTGGAATTTATTGGACTTGTTGGTATGATAGATCCGCCCCGTGAAGAAGCGAAGCAGGCAATTAAGGAATGCACGACGGCAGGCATTCATCCTGTAATGATAACCGGCGATCACAAGGATACTGCGGCTGCCATTGCAAGCCAGATCGGCATTCTCAATGAAGGGCAACTCGTGGTGGAAGGTAAAGAACTGAAAAATTTCAGTGAAGAAGAACTGGATGCAAAAATCGAAAACATCAGGGTTTATGCCCGTGTTTCTCCTGAGCAGAAATTACGGATTGTAAAAGGGCTGCAGGCAAAAACACATTTTGTGGCCATGACAGGTGATGGTGTGAATGACGCACCATCTCTTCGCAAGGCCAATATTGGTATTGCCATGGGAATTACAGGAACAGATGTAAGTAAGGAGTCTGCCGATATGATCCTGCTGGATGATAATTTCGCAACGATCGTGAAAGCGGTGAAAGAAGGCCGCCGCATTTATGATAATATCAGGCGTTTTGTAAAATATATCATGACCTGCAACAGTGCCGAGATCTGGACCATTTTTATGGCACCGCTCCTGGGTTTACCCATTCCATTATTGCCCGTTCATATTCTCTGGATCAATCTTGTAACTGATGGATTACCCGGCCTCGCACTGTCCGCGGAGAAAGCGGAAGCGCATATCATGCAAAGGCCACCCAGGAAAACCGGTGAAAGCCTTTTCGCGGGGGGGAACGGAATTCATATTTTATGGGTAGGAATTTTAATGGCAGTCATCACGCTGGGCGTGCAGGCCTGGGCTGTGCACCATGAAAATGATAACTGGCAGACAATGGTTTTCACGGTGCTTTCCTTGTCACAGCTGGCGCATGTATTTGCCATCCGCAGCGACAGCCAGTTCATTTACCAGAAAGGATTTTTTTCCAATAAGCCACTCTTCCTTGCAGTGGCAGCAACATTTCTTTTGCAGATGGCGGCCATTTATCTTCCTGTTGCGAATGAACTCCTGAAGACTAGGCCCTTGTCATTCAACGACCTGCTCATTTGCATAATTTTATCGGTGGTCTTATTTCACGCGGTTGAAGCAGAAAAGCTGATAAAAAAACGGGGGCATAAAACTGCTTAACCTGCAGGATTTTTTCATCCCTTAAAAATCTTATTTCATGATCGTAACACTTACTTTAAATCCTGCACTGGATAAAAGCACGGAGCTGGAAAGGATGATCCCCGAAAAAAAAATGCGTTGTGCGGAAATGAAAACGGAAGCCGGCGGTGGGGGCATCAATATCAGTAAAGCTATCAAAACCCTTGGCGGTGATGCAATGGCCATATTTCCCTCGGGGGGTATGAACGGGAAAAAGATCGAATCCATTTTAGCTGCTGCTGGTATTTCTTTTCAAACGGTCTCCATTGCAGGCGAGACCAGGGAAAATTTTGTTGCTAGAGAGCTTTCCACCAATAAACAATTCCGTTTTGTTATGCCTGGTGCTTCTGTCAATACTGAGAATCTCGACCAGTGCAGGAAGATCCTGGATGATTTATCGGGAAAAATCAGCTATCTCGTTTTGAGTGGAAGTCTGCCTCCGGGGGTACCTGAATCATTCCCTTCCGAACTGGCAAAACTCGCAAAGGAAAAAGGTTTCCGTTTTATAGCTGATACTTCCGGCAAACCCCTGCAGGAAGCATTGGAACAGGGTGTTTACCTGCTGAAGCCAAACCTTACGGAACTGGGTACCCTGGTAGGTAAGGACTGGCTGGATATACCAGAAATAGAAAGCGCTGCTGAACAGGTTTTGCATAACAGCCGCTGCCAGGTAATGGTGGTTTCCATGGGACCCGCCGGGGCTTTGCTTGTAACATCCGGGCAGAAAAAAAAGTTCAATGCACCAGCGGTAAAAAAACAAAGTACAGTAGGTGCGGGAGACAGCATGGTAGCTGGTATTGTTTACCAGCTTGAAAAAGGGGCTGACCTGGAAGAAGCTGTCCGTTACGGAGTGGCCTGCGGAACTGCGGCAACCATGAACAAGGGTACGCAGTTATTTGTAAAAGACGATGTTGAAAAACTTTATACCTGGATGCAACAGCATCCTTAATAAAAAAGGGTCCCTCGACAGACCCTTTTTCCATTAACACATGAAACAGCTACCAGAATTGCTCCTGGCGGCATCAGAATCAATTATCCAAACCTTTTGATGCCAGTACAGCTTTCCGGGCAATCAGTCCCTCGCTGTTCTTCACAACGTCACAGGCGTTGAGTGTATGCCGTTGCTTGCCAGTTTATCTTTTCGCTGGTACAAAATTGCAAAGAACAACAGCCATATTTAATGAGATGGATAATCAGGTCAAATGATTTTGATCAGTTGAAAGCTGTAATATTGAAACAGGATGAAATACCTGAAAGTACTTTATATACAGGTGATCATCGGCATCATCGCCGGTGTGCTGGTTGGCCTGTTCTTCCCCCAGTTTTATGAGACCGCGAAACTGATCAGCGACATCTTTATCCGCCTGATCAAAATGATGATCGCGCCGGTTATATTTTTTACCGTGGTATTGGGAATTGTTGGTGCCGGGGATTTAAAAAAAATTGGAAGGGTGGGAGGCAAAGCCCTGATTTATTTTGAAGTGGTCACCACTATTGCCCTGGTGATTGGTTTACTGGTTGCCAACTGGGTGCAGCCTGGTTCTGGCGTGGATCCTTCGAAATTCCAGGCAGATATTTCGCAGGTCACTGCAGGCAAAGCTTTCAGCTGGAGGGTATTTATTTCAGAACTCGTTCCTGAAAATATTGTGGGCGCATTTGCAAAAGGTGATATCATACAGGTATTGTTCTTCGGTATTCTTTTCAGTTTTGGATTGCGCATGATGGGTGGAGCCAGGCAGGGCGTGGTGAATATGTTTGAGCAGCTGAACCGCGTGCTTTTTAATGTACTGAAGATTGTGATCCGGCTGAGTCCATTAGGTGCATTCGGCGGCATGGCCTTTACCATTGGTAAATATGGACTGGGAAGCCTGGTGCTGCTTGGTAAGCTGATGATTACTTTTTATGCGACCTCCCTGCTTTTCATTTTCGTTATCCTTTTTCTCATCATGCGGCTTTATGGTTTCAGTCTGTGGAAATTGCTGGGATATATAAAAGCCGAGATACTGATCGTGCTTGGTGCAAGCAGCAGCGAACCTGTTCTTCCCAACCTGATACAAAAACTGGAGGCAGCGGGTTGCGAAAGATCGGTGGTAGGACTGGTGATACCTACCGGGTATAGTTTTAACCTGGATGGGACAACCATTTAT
>CBDUBK010000150.1:0-5858 GCA_965365375.1 uncultured bacterium
TTTCAATACGGGCAGCAAAGTAAGCCTTTTTAGAGGGATTGAGCAAACTTAATTTGTTATAAGTTTCTATAGCTTTTTCGGTATTTCCCTGCTTTAACCATACTTCCGCCATGGTCTCGGTCAGCACTTCAGCCTGGTGCACGGAATCTTCGGCCAGGTGCTGCACTCTTTCTTCCGACTGGTTGGGTTTTTCAACAGAAACTACTTGCGCCGGAATTTTTTTCATGGTCCTTAACCATTCCGTAAAACTTTTCAGCTGCCTGCCAAATTGGTCCGAAGGTTCTGCTTCCTGGGATAATTTGATCCCCTGTGATGCGAAATAATCAACGGTATGGTAAGGTTCAAAACTCAACGCGGCTGATGATTCTAAAGGAACCATTACTGGAGATGGTATCCTGGGTGGTTCTTCCATAGGTAGTTCCGGTTCCAGTGGTTTTTCATCTTCATAAACAGGTTCCTCTTCTCCCAATGAGGAAACACTTTCAGGAACTTTTGAAATTCCGTTAGGTAATTCATTGACAGTCTGATCCTCCTCCCGTGGTTGTTCTTCTTCAATCTTTACTTCTTCAGTTGATGCTTCCTGTTGAAAATTCTCTGGAAGAAAGGGTACCTGGATTGTTTCTTCAGTGGCCGCTTCAGCAGGAGCAATTTCTGCATCTGAGTAAAAACGGTTGGATGCAATAAAATATTCAAATGCTACAGGGTTGTGGTAATAAAGAACGGACCGCTGCAACTGTGCCTGGTAGCCGGGATCATTCTCGTTTTTGAGTTTTTCCAGCAGCAGGAATTGTACAGGAGCGAAATATGGATACCGTTCCGCAACAGACCTGATCTCTTCAACATCGCAGGCTTCGAGGGAAGGTTTATTAAAGATTTGCTGAGCCAGTAAATGAATTCGATCGCTCATGCGGCAATTTACATTACCAATTGGAAAAAAGGCGATTGAATATTTCGTCTGTTAGATTGCGGATCATCTCATCCAGCAACTGTGCTTCAGCTGATTGAAGTGACTGGTTGGCGGAAAAATCAAACTGGCGCGTAACATCATATTCAACCGTCTCACTTTTGAGGTTATCCAGTTTTACGATATGCACTGTTACCGTGAGCCTGTTGATGGAAGTTTGTGACTGCCCATTGGATGATGTGATACCTGCAGTAGTTACTGAATATTCCCTGATCTCTCCGCTGATATCCCAATGTGCATTGTTCTCGTTATTGGTCTGGGAAAGCCTTGTCTGGTTCACGATCTTTTGTTTGAGCCTGTCAGTGAGGTTGGGACTAAGCTGGGGATTCACGTAAGCCGCACGGTTTTCAATGAACTGTACCCTCACTGTTTTCACATTGGGATCGAGGTTCACATCACGGAAACTGTAACAGCCAAAAAAAGCTGTGTTCACACAAAAAAACAGCAACAGGAATACAGGAAGTGTGAATTGTTTTTTCATCGCTTGTTTATTGGTCGATATCGTATTCTTTCAGTTTGCGGTACAGGGTTCTTTCACTGATGCCCAGGTCCAGCGCCGCATCTTTTCTCTTACCCCTGTGTTTTTTAAGCGCCTTGATGATCAGTTCCTTTTCCTTGTCCATGATGTTGAGGCTTTCTTCCACTTCCTCGTGTTCATAGATCTCGTTGTGATGCACCACCATGGGCTGGGGCGCTGGCATGTTTGAAGATACCAAAACAGGCTGGGGTATTTCGTGAGTTTGCAATTCTTTAACCTGGTTGATGATGGCAGCGTTCTGCTGAACATTATTCGGGTTTTGTATCACTTCCAGGAACAGCCGCTTCAGTTCCGTAACATCCCGCTTCATATCAAAAAAGAGTTTGTAAAGGATCTCTCTTTCGTTATTGAATTCAGGATTATCACTATGGCCATTCACCAGCATGGGTAACCGGTTGGTGCCATTATGGGAAACAGGAATAAATTTATCCAGCTGTCTTGCATTCACCTGTTTATCGGTAGAAAGCACGGAAATCTGTTCCGCGATATTTTTCAGTTCCCGCACATTGCCCGGGAAAGGATAGGCCATCAGTTTAAGCCTGGCTTCTTCATCCAGTTGCACAGGAGCGGTCTTGTAACGGTCTGCGAAATCCACACTGAACTTGCGGAACAGCAGGAATATATCCTCCTTGCGGTCACGTAGTGATGGCACCCTGATAGGCACCGTATTCAAACGGTAATAAAGATCCTCCCGGAATTTACCGTTATGCACGAGCTGCAGCAGTTCCTTATTGGTGGCAGCGATCACCCTCACATCTGTCTTTTGGGTTTTGGAAGATCCCACGCGGATAAACTCTCCACTCTCAAGAACCCTTAGTAATCGGGCCTGTGTTCCCAAAGGCATTTCACCGATTTCATCGAGGAAAATGGTACCGCCATTCACTGTTTCAAAATAACCCTTGCGGCCATCAACAGCACCCGTGAAAGAACCTTTTTCATGACCGAATAATTCAGAGTCAATGGTGCCTTCGGGAATGGCGCCGCAGTTCACCGCGATAAAAGGATTATGCTTTCTTGCGGACAGCGAATGAATGATATGCGAAAAGGCTTCCTTGCCTACACCACTTTCTCCCGCGATCAGTACGGTAAGATCCGTATTGGCTACCTGCACAGCAACTTCCAGCGCATAATTCAACGCTGGTGAGTTACCAATAATGCCAAACCTGTTTTTAATGCTTTGTAAATCCATTCTATAATTCATTAAACTATTTCCCCGAGCAGTGTTGCCTGGGTGCAGTTCGTGACCTTCACCCATACATAATCACCCGGTTTCAGATTTTTTTCATTTTTAGGAAAAACGATCACCTTATTCTGGCTGTTTCTTCCCTTCCACTCCCTGTCATTCTTTTTGGAATCAGCTTCTATCAGTACCTGGAAAGTTTTGCCCAGGTCATGCTGGTTGCTGGCATGTGACAGTTGTCCCTGGAGATTCACGATCTCCTGCAATCTTCTTTTTTTCACTTCCAGGGGTATATCATCTGCATAACGGCGTTGCGCCAATGTACCCGGACGCTCACTGTAAAAGAACATATAACTCAGGTCGTACCCGGCATAAGACATCACTTCCATAGTTTGCTGGTGGTCTTCTTCAGTTTCTGTACAGAATCCTGCGATGATATCAGAACTGATCCCGCAACCCGGGAGTATTTCCCTGATCCTGTCCACCTTGGCCATGTACCATTCACGTGTATAGCTCCGGTTCATCAGCTGTAATACCCTGGTGGAACCACTTTGCAAAGGCAGGTGAATGTATTTGCAGATATTGTCATGGCGTGCCATGGTAAACAATACTTCATCTGTAATATCCTTGGGATGGGAAGTGGAGAACCTCACCCTCAATTCCGGAGAGATCATCGCCACCATTTCAAGGAGGCGTGCGAATGTTACTGGTGCACCGTCCGCCTCAGGCTGGAAATAATAACTGTCTACATTCTGACCCAGTAAGGTCACTTCCTTATATCCCTGTTCATACAATTCCCTGCATTCATTCAGTATGCTTTCAGCATCACGGCTTCTTTCCCTTCCGCGGGTAAATGGCACCACGCAAAAGGAACACATGTTGTTGCAGCCCCTCATGATACTCACATAAGCGGAAATGCCATTGCTGTTGAGCCGGACAGGTGAGATATCAGCATAGGTTTCATCACGGCTCAGTAAAACATTCACGCCTTTTTGTCCACCACCAGCTTCAGTAATAAGCTGGGGAAGGGTGCGGTAAGCATCTGGTCCAATTACAAGGTCAACCAGCTTTTCTTCCTCCAGGAATTTTGATTTGAGGCGTTCAGCCATGCATCCTAAAACACCAATAAGGGTGGAAGGGCGGCTTCTTTTCAGTTTTTTGAATTCAGTCAGCCTTTTACGAACAGTCTGCTCTGCTTTCTCCCTGATGGAACAGGTGTTCAGCAGGATCAGGTCCGCTTCCTCAAAGTTCCGGGTGGCACCATAACCTTCACTGGTAAGGATGGAGGCAACGATCTCGCTGTCGCTGAAATTCATCTGGCAGCCATAACTCTCTATATAGAAACGTTTGGAAAAAAGATTGGGGTCATTTTCAAAAGGCGCATAGGCTTCCCCCTGTCGGGATTCATCATGTTTGCGTGGGAGCAGGGTGGTCACATCCATCATATTCAGAAATCTTGTGCGCAAAGATAATCAATTCAAAGGGGCTTTGTGACAGGATGACAGATTTTAAGAACAATTTGAAGTTATCTTTGTTGCAGATGAAATGCCTCCTGATCTGCCTTGGTTTCTTATTCAGTTTACAATCTTTTGCCCAGCAACATCCCGGAATTATTGTGGGAAATGTGCTCGATGAAAAAAACCAGGCCCTGGAGGGAGCCACCGTCCAGCTAATTCGCTTTTCGGACAGCAGTAAAATAACGGCCCTAACGGATAAGAACGGGGCCTTCCAGCTCAATAATCTTCCTTTCGGTTATTATAAATTCCGCGTGAGTTTTATCGGGTTTAATACGCTGACCCTCGACAGCATCCATTTCCGGGCTGAAAGATTTGATTTCAATCTCAATGATGTAATCCTGAAGCTCCCTGTTGAAGGAGCCAGTATGGAGGAAGTGGTGGTTTACCTGGAAAAACCGCTGATCCAGAGCAAGGATGGCAATATCACTTTCAATGCGGGAGAATCCGCGCTTAGTGCCGGAAGTAATGCCAGTGAATTACTGACAAGCGTTCCATTAGTCACCAAAGATCCCAGCGGCCGCTTGCTGGTAAGGGGAAAGGAACCCCGCATCCTGGTGGATGATAAGCCTGTAGAACTGAACCTGGAACAATTACAGGATCTCCTGGAATCAATGCCGGGTAGTTCCATTGAAAAAATTGAAGTGATGACCAATCCTCCCGCGCAATATGCCAATGAGCAGGGTGGGGTGATCAACATCACCACAAAAAAAGGCAGCGTGGGCATGAGCGGTCGTGTATCCGCATTCGCGGGCAGCAGGGGACAGGCAGGGGGCAATGGAAGTTTCAATTACCGCAAGCAGGGATTTTCACTGAATGTGAATGCAGGTGCAGGGTACAACCGTTTCGAGGGAGAAGCCTATTCAAGAAGACATAACCTGAACAACAACCGGCATTTCAACAATAATTCAGATTATATCAACCGGAGTATGAGACCCAATTTCAGGATGAACCTGAATTACGAGGTCAATAAGTTCCATGCATTGAACATGGTGCTTCAATACAACCAGAACAGTTACAACAACCGTAACCTTACTGATTATAGGAATCTTGATGGCGCTGGGCAGGTAGTTCACCTGAGTGAAAGAAAGATCATCAACCAGGGAGACAATTACAATCCCAATGTCAGCTTCACTTATACCGTAAAAACAAAAAAGCCCGGGGAAAGCCTCAGGCTGATCACCAGCTACAATCATTCAGATAATAGCAGCAACAGGGATTTTTATCACCAGTATTTTAATCCTGACGGTACACCTAACGGGAAAGATTCGGTAATGCAGCAACTGAATCACAACCTGTCAAAAGGTTATACTGTGAGGCTGAATTATGACCTGCCGTTCAATGAAAGAAAGACCCATCTCAACCTCGGAGGTCTGTATGCCGGAAACCGGTCGGATATTGACGCCGATGCAAGCTTTTACCGCAGTTCGGATAAATCCTGGAACCCGCTGGATGCCCTGACCAACCGGTTTTTGTTCCGCCAGCAGGTTTACCAGTTCAGGGCTTCCGTGAAACAGGTTTTTGAAAATAATTTTTCAACTACCATGGGCATCAGTGCCGAGCAGACCAATATTCATTTTGACCTCTACAAACAGTCTGCGGACACGGGTAACCGTTACCTGAGTTTTTTACCATTTGCCAATTTCAATAAAAACTGGAAAG
>CBDUBK010000151.1:0-5833 GCA_965365375.1 uncultured bacterium
CTGCTTTGTCCTTAATCAGTTTTTTAAGGGCATTGATGTAGGTATCCTTGAATGCGGATGGATCAAAAGCCTCTGTAAGCTGGTTCACCAGTTTGATGGCAAGCTGCACTTCCTTGGGGGTGATTCGGGCACCTTTTTCCTTGGTAACCTCAGGCACTTCCCGGATCTCATCCTCATAACGCATCTGGTTGAGCAATAAGATTCCATTATAAGCTTTCAGGGCGCAAACATGAACACGGTTCCTCATCATGAACTCAGCAAGACCAACCGTATTGGTTTCCTCCAATGCCTTGATCAGTAAAAAATAAGATTTATGCGCTCCCTTATCAGGTATAAGGTAATATGGCTTTTCGTAAAAGATCGGGTCGATCTCTTCTTCCTTTACAAATTGAACGATATCGATGGTCTTTGATTTTTCAGGACTGGCTTTCTTAAAATCTTCATCAGTCACCACTACATACTTGCCCTTGGCATACTGGAATCCTTTTACAATATCCTTCCAGGGAACCTCTTTGCCGGTCTTGGAGTCTACCCGGGTGTAACGGATGGGTGCCATGTCTTTTTTGGATAGCATATCCAGGTCAAGGCCCCCTGCCGATTCCACAGCACTATTCAATTTAACCGGGATATTGACCAGGCCAAAACTGATGGCCCCTGACCAGATTGATCTCATATCAGAAATTTTAAGAAGCAGGTGAATACACCTCTGGCCTGAAATGTCCGGAGCGGAACCAGGTAGTGAAAGTACTTACAGCTTTTGTCCACCATGAATGACGTGTAGTACCGGTTTCATAATATTCGGCACGGCTGATCTTCACTTTTACCAGGACCATATCCTCCAGTGTCAGATTTTTAGTTTCATTGGGAAGGTTCACAAAACCATTAACTTCTTCAGGATCATCCACAACCCAGCCTTTACCCATCACCTGCAGGAAATATGTTTTTCCCTTTTTATAAAAATCCAGTTTCACCGGGAATTCTTTTTCAAACTCTTTGAGAGTTTGTTTAGGTTTTTGAATAAAGAACCATACATATCCATAATCGTCCACCTTTAAGGTAGTAACCAGTGAAGTAGGGAGTTTCAGCACCGAATCGCTTTCATTGAAAAAGATCGCGCTGCCAATTTCCCGGATCTTTTCCTGTAGAAAATTCAATTGCTGGTTGGATGCTGTAGTAGTCATAACGTTTTTTTTCGTGAGTAATCAACTAGACTCACTTGTTATTATCCAAATTAGATACCACAAAAATCAAGAGCAGGTTTTGAATTCTTAAGCGCATTCCCTGTGTAAAAAACTCTACAGACCGCTTACAAATTCTTTGTTCGCTGGCATTATATTTTTAGTGACTATGATATCTCAAAATCTTAAACACCTATTTATATGGCAAGGACTACAAGCACCGCTGGTGCCAAAAAATCATCCGGCTCCGCAGCAATGAAAAGCGAGGAAACCATGCTGAAAGAACTTTTCATCGAAGAGCTGAAGGACATTTACTGGGCTGAGAAACACCTGGTGAAAGCTTTACCAAAAATGAAAAAAGCAGCAACTTCGGAAGAACTGGCAAGCGCATTCGAAGAGCACCTGGCGGTAACAGAAGAACAGGTAAAAAGAGCCGAACAGGTTTTTGAACTGCTCGATATGACCCCTAGGGCTAAAAAATGTGAAGCAATGGATGGACTGGTAAAAGAAGCACAGGAAATTATTGAAGATACCCCCAAGGGTTCCGCTGTTCGGGATGCGGGATTGATCATTGCTGCACAGAAAGTGGAGCATTATGAGATTGCGGCTTATGGCAGCCTGGTACAACTGGCAAAGACCATGGGTGAAAATGAAGTAGCTGATCTTTTACAAATGACCCTGGATGAAGAAAAGGAAACAGACCAGCTTCTGACTGAACTGGCGGTATCGGGCATCAACGTTAACGCCGGTAATGAACCTGAAGAGAAATAATGAACTACAAGGACTGAATATTAAAGAAGCCGGGCAGAATGGTCCGGCTTTTTCTTATGTAAGGGGATGAAAAACAGATTTTATGGATAATAAGAATGAACTGGTCAGCGATATTGACCAGCAGATCCAGATCAGCAAACACCGGAATAAAAAAGGACTTAAAGCCTGGTTTGAAAAAATCGCAGGTGCCATTACCCGTCAAACAGGTTCTTCGCAGGCTTTTTTATTAGCCATTACCCTGATCATTGCATGGGCGGTGACCGGACCTGTTTTTGGTTTTTCGGATACCTGGCAGCTCGTGATCAATACCGGCACTACCATCATCACTTTCCTCATGGTTTTTGTGATCCAGCAATCACAGAATAAGGACTCACTTGCCATCCAGCTCAAACTCAATGAACTCATTGCTGCGGAAAAAAGAGCAAGTAACCGGCTCATTGTAGTGGAAGACCTGAGCCAGGAAGAGCTGGACATCCTTAAGAAATTCTATGTACAACTTTCAGAACTTGCAGAAAGCGAAAAAGATCTTTTCAGTTCCCATTCCATAGATGAAGCAAGAGACCAGCACCAGTTCAAATCACATTTCAGGCTTAGAAAAATAAAAATGACCAATGGAGAAACTGATCGCCCTGTCGCATAAGGAATTCCTCAAACTGGATAAGGATTATATAAAGGCCGCTAAAATGGCCGACCTCGTATATGTGAATGATAAGGACCCTGGCATCCTGCGGAAGAAAAAAGGCAAGGGCTTCAGTTATATCTACGACAATAAACCATTGAAGGATAAAGCACAACTTGAAAGGATCAGGAAACTGGTAATCCCCCCGGCCTGGACCAATGTATGGATCTGCTCGAAAGACAACGGGCATATACAGGCGACAGGTTATGACCTGAGAGAAAGGAAACAATACCGATACCATCACCTCTGGCATGTGCTGAGGAATGAAACCAAGTTTCACCGGCTTTATGAATTTGGCAAACTGCTTCCTTCAATGAGGCTGAAGATCGAAGAAGATATTTCCAAAAAGGAATTATGCGAGGAAAGAGTGATGGCAACTATTGTAAGCCTGATGGAGCGAACCTATATCCGGATCGGCAATGATGATTATGAAAAATTATACGGTTCTTATGGACTCACCACTTTAAAGGATAACCATGTGAAAGTCTCGGGTGATACCATCCATTTTTCATTCCGTGGCAAAAAAGGTATTGAACATAATATCAGCCTCCGGCACCGCAGGCTGGCCAACCTGGTGCGGAAATGCAGGGAAATTCCCGGGCGCGAACTGTTCCAGTACATTGATGAAGAGGGTAACCGCAAACCGGTTGATTCTGGAATGGTGAACCGGTATATCAAGGAAGCAACCGGAGGGGATTTTTCAGCAAAAGATTTCAGGACCTGGGCAGGCACGCTCAATATACTTAGGGCATTCAAAGCAATAGGTCAGGCGGAATCTGAGAACGACTGTAAAAAAAATATCGTCAGTGCACTCGATGAAGTAAGTCAAAAGCTGGGTAACAGCAGAACGATCTGCAAAAAATATTATGTACACCCGGGGGTTATCAAATTATACGAGGACAAAAGCCTGGACAAATACCTGAAAGAGCTGGACAAAATAGAAGAACCGGATGATCTAGCAGGCCTGGCCACTGAAGAAAAGATTATGATGAAGATCCTGAAGGAACTGGTATAAGCCCGGGCATTTTATAACCCGGGCTTTTGATTTTACCGGCTTTTTTTCCGGGAAGTCTTCCGCGCTGAACTTTTCCTTGCTCCTGATTTTTTTGCAGGAGTCCTGCGGCTGCTGGTTTTTCCTGCAGCAGATTTCCGGGTGGCAGTTTTCCTGGCACCTGATCTTTTTGCTCCCGTTTTTTTAGCACCGGTTTTTCTTGCACCTGTTTTTCTTGCACTGCCTTTTTTTGGACCAGCTTTCCTGGAGGCAGATTTTTTAGGTGCTGCTTTCCTGGTTGTTCTTTTTTTAGCTCCTGATTTTTTGGAAGCAGATTTTTTTGGCACTTTAGCCCCTTCACTACGGGCTTCTGAAAGCCCGATAGCAATAGCCTGTGCCCTTGACTTAACTTTTTTACCGCTCCTGCCCATTTTGAGCTGGCCGCGTTTTTTTTCGTGCATGGCTCTTTCTACCTTCTCGCCGGCACGTTTTGAATATTTAGCCATATTTACTGGGTTGTTGTAATCTTAATTGCAAAAATTTTATACCGCGTACATAAAACCTGCGGTAAAGGTGAAACGGGTATGATTTTTTGATCAGCTTCAGTCTAAAAATTATCAATATGGAAAAAGATAAACTGGTTGGAACATTGAATGACCTGATCCGCATTAATCAGGATCGCGTGGTGGGTTATGAAAAAGCAATTGATGAGCTGAAAGATGAAGACGCTGATCTCAAAGTATTATTCCAGCGTTATATCACGGAAAGCAGGCAGTATAGCCAGGAGCTTACTACAGAAGTATCAAGACTGGGTGGTGATCCTGCAGACAGTACAACAAACAGCGGTAAAATTTACCGTGTGTGGATGGATCTTAAAGCAGCGGTGACTGGTCATGACCGTAAAGCAGTTTTAAGCAACTGCGAATTTGGTGAAGATGCTGCCCAGAAAGCCTACGATACAGCTTTGAATGCTGACATTGACTGGGAACCTTCCATCCGCGACCTGGTAGTACGCCAGAAAGCGGCGCTCAGGGCTGGTCATGATGAAGTAAAAAGGCTTCGCGACATGCATGAAACAACCAAGTAGTCAGAATTAAATAGTTGAAAGTTCAAAGCCGGGTCATTAAATCCTGACCTGGTTTTGAACTTTTTTTTATTTGGATATAGCCTGCTACCTGCATACTGCAATCTAAAGGTTTGTGATACCGACTGTGGTCGCCCAAATCCCATTACCTCCAGCCTGCCATTCAACTGTAGAAAGAACTACTCATCAATGACATAAACCATTATTTACCAGTTTAAAATATCTGGCAGGTTATTTTATCATTATCAGGAAAGGAAACACATGATCGTGAATGAAAATAACAGCATGCCCTATATGAAAAGCCTGGCGACCTGTTTGAACCGCATGATCGGTGAGGGTTATACAGAGGACTTCAGGGTATCGGACAACGGATTGGAATCATTGAATAAACCTGTAATCTATAAACCCGAAGAAATTGAGGTGGTGAATTTTTACCGGTTCGAAGGGGAATCTGATCCTGATGATAATGCTATTTTATACATCATAGAAACAAATGACGGCACCAAGGGAACGCTGATAGACGCTTACGGGGTATATAATGATCCTAAGGTTGCACAGTTCATGAAAGATGTTGAAGCTATTCATAAAAAGATTCACAAGAATTGATGACGCTTGACCGCCACCCTACCCAAACCTGCCTGGATGCCTGGATCAATTGCGAAAACCTGGTCGCTGCCACTGCAGGCACCAATCAGCACATTTCCTCTAAGCTTATCAAACTGGTTGATGAATGTGCCCTGGTCTGCATGGGTACTTTTCATGCATTAGCTGGAAAATCAAAGAATATCAGCCGTATAGCTCTCCTTTGCATGGGTATTTGCGAGGAATGCGCTGAAGCATGCGAAATGATCGACCTTGATATATTCAGGGAATGTTCCCGTATATGCCGAACCTGTGCAGACAGTATGAGCCATCTCGCTTTTACTGATTGGCAATAAAAAAACGGCCACAGTAGAGAACTGCAGCCTTGCTGATAGAATGGACCGTGTATATGAGAAAGTTTAAAGCTATGCCCTCCTTATGATGCCCAGCAACAGGGAGATCACCGCTAATACAATTAAAATGTGGATCAGGCCGGAAGCACTATAGGCGAATACACCCAGTAACCAGCCAATGATCAATAAAACCGC
>CBDUBK010000152.1:0-5833 GCA_965365375.1 uncultured bacterium
TCGATTATGAATGCATGGAACATGAAGATGGCCAGCGTATCATAGGATTTGGCTTTTTTGCCGGCATAGTGGGCGCACATAATGGCATGATGGTCTATGGAAAACGCAGCGGGGCATTTGAACTGGAAAGGGTTTTTAAACAAAAGGATTTTAAAGACCTGATCCATTCCTATTTCGGATTGAAGATCCCCAGCATCAAGATCGCCGTAACAGGCTCAGGACGTGTTGCCCATGGCATCCTGGAAGTGATGAACCTGATGGAAGTGATCGAAGTGGAAAAAGAAGAATACCTCTCCAGGAATTTTAGCTATCCTGTTTATGTTCAGTTGAAAGGATCTGACCTCTACGCACACAAAACAAACGGTACTTACAGCCGTGATGATTTTCACAATCACCCGGAAAATTATAGATGCCTTTTTGAACAGTACCTCCCTCATACTGATGTGCTGATGAATGGTGTTTACTGGGACCTGCAGGTGCCGCGTTTGTTTGAGAAGGAAGCAGTTGCTGCGCCCGGGTTTCGCATTTCGGTGATCTCAGATATTACCGATGATGCTTTTGGATCGGTGCCCATCAACCTCGGTGACCAGAGTATTGAAGACCCGGTTTATGGTGTAGATAAAATATCCTTTGAAAAAACAGCTCCTTACCTGGAGACCTCAGTGGATGTGATCGCGGTAGGTAACCTTCCCAATGAACTGCCCCGCGATGCTTCGAAATATTTTGGAGAGCAGCTGATCAAATATATTTTACCAGACCTGGTAGGAGACGGATCAAGGATCATTGAAGGAGCTACGATCGTAAGATCAGGTAAACTGACAGAAAAATTCAGTTACCTGGAAGATTATGCAAAAGGTCTTTAGAGATAGAGGTAATATGGCTGGAGTAAGGTGGTAAATTCTTTCGTGTATTCTTGTTCTCCATTTTTGATGGAAAATATTTGAGGATGTGATGACTGGTTGCTGTGGTGTTGCAATGCCTTTTTTTTAGCGCCACCGATCATGATTCTTGAGGGTGCATGATTGACAGTTGGTCTCACATGAATTTCTTCATTGATAAAAAGTCCAGTTATTTCCAATAACCGGCGGATCTCTTCCCGTCTTTTATAAGGAAGTAAAAAATAAAAGTTTCCCTCTTCCTGTAACAGCTCTTTTGTTTTGGTGAACAATTGCTCAAGGGTAAGGGCCTTACTGTGGTGGGCGATATCTTTTGCCGTTTTCCCCGAGCTTAATTCATTTTCATAGAATGGTGGATTGCTGATGATTACATCATATTTTTTCCGTGGTGTGAATGCAAGAAAATCTTCCTCTATGATCTTTATCTTTTCTTTCCAGGGTGAGGCTTCAGCGTTTTCACCTGCCTGCTGCGCAGCATTCGGATCTATTTCAATGGCATCAATTTCATAATTGTTTTGCTGTGCGATCATCAAGGAAAGCAGGCCTGTTCCGGTGCCTATATCCAGCAGCTGCTGACTCCTATTTTCTTTAATTAGTTTACCCGCTACCCATGCTCCAAACAAACAACTATCCGTACTAACCTTCATGGCTGTACGGTCCTGGTGGATGGTGAATTGTTTAAATTGAAACATGGTGAGCTGCCAGGAAGTGTATATGGTTTTGAAGAGTTTTTTATTAATAACAATTTTTAGCCGGGAAGGCCAGCCTTCGCTAAAGCTTCGGCTGACGCAGGGGGAGGGACGGGAAGGAAGCGGTAAGTAGTGTTCTATTCTCGAAAGTACCTTAGCGGATACTTGGCGCCCTTCTTTCTTGGCGGTTTTCTCTGCGCAACCTCATTTTTCTCCTTTTCTCTGCGGTGAAAAAAAATATCAGCTACCATGTAGCTTTGGCCTCTGCACTTACCGACAAATCCGAAAATTTCCCTTCCTGTAATTTATAATAGGCCGTGATCGCGATCATGGCCGCGTTATCCGTACAATATTCAAATGCAGGTATAAAAGCATTCCAATGTTGTTTTTTACACAACTCCAAAAATCCTGCCCGCAACCCGCTGTTGGCGGAAACACCACCCGCAATACAAAGATCTTTGATGCCCGTCTGTATGGCAGCCTTCTTCATTTTCTTCAATAAAATAGACACGATCCTCGATTGCAGCGAAGCACAGATGTCAGCAAGGTTTTTCTCAATAAATGCCGGATCTGCTTTGGTCTCTTTTTGCAGGAAATAAAGCACAGAGGTTTTTAAGCCGCTGAAACTGAAATCCAGCCCTTCGATCTGCGGCTCCGCGAAAACAAACCTCTTGGGATCACCTTCTTTCGCATACTTGTCTATCAATGGTCCGCCCGGGTAGGGAAGTCCAAGCAGCTTTGCTGATTTATCAAAAGCTTCCCCCGCTGCATCATCCAGGGTTTCACCGATCACCTCCATCTTCGTTGGAGCATGAGCCACTACGATCTGGGTATGGCCCCCGCTTACTGTAAGACATAAAAAAGGAAAGGAAGGACGGGGATCACTGATCAGGTTTGCCAGTACATGCGCCTGCATATGATGAACCGGGATAAGTTGTTTATCATAGGCCAAGGCAAGTGACGTGGCGAACTGGCTGCCCACCAGTAAAGAACCGATCAGTCCCGGTGCCTGCGTAAAAGCAAAAGCATCTATTTCTTTTATTGAAACGCCAGCCTGTTTCAGGGCCAGGTCAACCACCGGAACAATATTCTGGATATGCGCCCTGCTTGCAAGTTCGGGTACCACGCCTCCATATTTTTCATGAACCGACTGGTTAGCGATATGATTGGATAGGATTTTTCCGTCACGGCAAACCGAGGCCGAGGTTTCATCACAGGAAGATTCAATGGCCAGGATGGTGACAGGGTTTTCTTTCATCTCTTTATTTCCTTCATTCATGCCCTGCAAAAAAACAAATATCTCGCGAGATGGCAAGATGCAAGGTACAAGGTTCAAGGATCAAGGTTCAAGCTGCAAGCTGCAAGACTTGGACCTCCAATGAGGTTTTGATTTTGAAATTTATTTTCAAATTAACTCCGGATAGCTACTACGGGGTCCATGCGGGCGGCCTTGGTAGCCGGTATGATGCCGGCGAGTATGCCTGCGGTAATACAAATTCCCAATGCTATGAGAATGATATAGGGAGAAAGGAAAAACGGGAAATTGAAAATGGCAGTGGCGATCTGCGTCATCAGGTAAACAAGTAATAAACCAATCAATCCACCGATGATGCAGAGAAAAGCGGATTCCATCAGGAACTCGGCAAGGATCACGGATTTTTTTGCACCCAGAGCTTTTTTCAAACCGATCTGCGGGGTTCTTTCCTTCACAGTAACAAACATGATATTGGCCACGCCAAAAATGCCTACGATGAAAGATAGTGCGCCGATAGCCCATCCTCCCGTATTCACACTGACGAAAGCACTGCTGAGGGCATCACTGAAATCACTTACATCATTAAGGGCGAAATCATCTTCTTCTGTTGGTTTCAATTTATGAATGGAGCGCATCACCAGTTTCAATTCATCCTTCACCACCTTGCTGCTGTATTGTTCTTTTCCTTTTACAATGATGATGGGCTCTGATCTTTTTTCATCCATCAGTGTGCGGGCATACCGGTAGGACATTACCACGCTTTTATCAAACTGCCAGCCGCCAAGTAAAGTGCTTCCCTGTTTTTTGATCACACCAATCACGTTCAGCTTTTTTCCTCTGATGGTAACCTGTTTTCCCAATGCTCTTTCAGGACTGCCGAAAAGTTTTTCAGCGATCTCGTTGCCTATGACCGCGGTATTGGTGCCCAGTCCAAATTCCGCATCCGTAATAAAACGTCCGTACTGCACTTCCAGTGGTTGTATGAAAGGAAATTCTTCTGTCATGCCATAGAGTATGGCATTGGACAGGGTATTGTCCCTCACATCCACATTTCCATTCTGGTGGATGACAAAAGCAGCATTGGCCGCCGTGGTTGTTCTTTTTTCGATCTGTTGCAGGTCCTTGTATTGGGGCAGGGGTCTTTTTACAAATTTCCACCAGGGAAAATCGGGACCGGTGCTGGCACTGTAATCCCATTTATCAATGTAAATGGTATTTGTACCCAACGATTTGATTTCCCTCTGGATGTTCTGCTCAAGGCTGTTTACCGATGCCAACACTCCAATGATACAGAAGATGCCAATGGTGACACCAAAAAGGGAAAGAAAGGTGCGCAGCTTGTTTTTCCACAACTCCTGCAAGGCCAGTTTGAAACTGCTTGCTGTTATTTCAAAAAACCTGAGCATGAACAAATGTAATTCAATTGTAAAGGTTATCAGGGCAGGACTCTTTCATGATTCAATCCAATAATTCATTAATTTCGGTCGCCTCCCGCAACGACGCTTTACAAAAATGAATAGGATGATTAAGGTGCTGATCATTGATGATGACCCGGATGTACGTACGGTAATGAATGTGCTGATGAAGAAAAACGGCTTTGCAGTGGATACGGCTGCCAACCGCGAAGAGGCACTGGATAAACTGGAACGATTTGATCCCTCGGTGGTATTGCTGGATGTATTATTATCCGGCACTGACGGCCGCGACCTTTGCCAGAAGATCAAGGCAGATGAAAAATTACAACATATACCGGTGATCATGATCTCCGCCCACCCGGGAGCTGCAGATAATATAGCCAGCTATGGAGCAGATGATTTTCTGACCAAACCCGTCAATACAGAAGTTTTGCTCAGCAAGGTCCATGAATTGACAAAGGCCAGCTAAAAGCCGGCCTTTGTAAGTTTTTAAAGGGAAAATCTGCTATTCTTCGTTACTCTTCCTGCCTGTTGAATCGTCATCCTGGTTCCTGCTACTCGTCGTATGCTGGGGATTGAAGGGCTGCCGGCGCTGCTCATAATTCATACCTTCAAATCCTTCGAAACGTTTCCTTTCCTGGTGTTCATCACCCCGTCCTGAATTTCCCTGTCCTTCACCTGGCTGGTTCCTCAAATTCTGTGACATATTAAATCCATTTTGATCCACCCTTATCAATCAAAAAATAATACCAATTTATAATACGTGGGAATTAAGCTGGAAATGGGCCTGCACGGGGACAAAAAAAGGTTAAAAGAGGTGGGAATTCCACAGGAAAGTATGTACGGAGAACCAGCCATCGGCCCTTGGCTATTGGCCAATGGCTTCTTGCCTTTACCTTTGCGGCCGCATGAAATACAACAACGAGATCCAGAAGCGCAGGACCTTTGCCATCATTTCCCACCCGGATGCGGGTAAGACCACGCTTACCGAAAAATTCCTCCTTTTCGGTGGTGCCATCCAGGTGGCCGGAGCTGTAAAAAGCAATAAGATCAAGAAGGCGGCTACTTCGGATTTCATGGAAATTGAGCGGCAGAGGGGTATCTCCGTAGCTACCTCCGTGATGAGTTTTGAATATAATGGTAAACTGATCAACCTCCTGGATACGCCCGGTCACAAGGATTTCGCAGAGGATACTTTCCGCACACTCACTGCAGTGGATAGTGTTATCCTGGTGGTGGACAGTGTGAATGGAGTGGAAGAGCAGACCCGCAGGCTCATGCAGGTCTGCCGGATGCGCAAGACACCTGTGATCGTTTTTATCAACAAACTGGACCGTGATGGTAAGAACCGGTTCGACCTCCTGGAAGAAATAGAAAAAGAATTATCCATCTCCCTTCACCCGATGACCTGGCCCATCAACCAGGGAAAGGATTTCAAAGGGGTTTATGATCTTCATAATAAAGGGCTGCGTTTGTTTACTGCCGGCGGGAAGGCATTGGAAGAAGATACCATTTCGATCTCCGACCTGGCAGACGAAGTGCTCGACAGCAAACTTGGTGAAAGGGATGCGGCTACCC
>CBDUBK010000153.1:0-5804 GCA_965365375.1 uncultured bacterium
AAAACAATATTTCATCAACCAGGTTTTTGACCGGCACTGGGAAAAGAAGGAACTTAAACAAAGGACCCGTCATATCGCTGAAAGCCTGGATGAGCATTTGCCAGGAAATTTTAAAAAGCAGAGTAAACTGGTGCTGCAGATCATTGATCAATTGAAAAAAGAAGGGAAGAAAGGCGGATTTGAATACATGATCTTTCCC
Organism: uncultured bacterium; assembly: GCA_965365375.1. GTDB lineage: Bacteria > Bacteroidota > Bacteroidia > Chitinophagales > Chitinophagaceae > Flavisolibacter. Next base: position 200 of record CBDUBK010000153.1, read on the forward strand.
GACTGGATAGAAGTGTACGGAGCGGATGACCTGGAAACCTCTTTGAACACTATTGAGAAGGTCACGGAATTTATCAGTTGTGAATTTGCCATCAGGCCTTTTCTTCTGAAGTACCCTGAACAGGTAATGAAAAGAATGTTGCTGTGGAGTAAACATCCGCATGCCCATGTCAGGAGGTTTTCATCGGAAGGCTGCCGCCCCAGGCTACCCTGGGCACAGGCGATACCGTTCCTGAAAAAAGATCCATCCCCGGTTCTTCCCATCCTGGAAAATCTCAGGAATGATTCTTCTCTTTTCGTCAGGAAATCCGTTGCCAATAATCTCAATGATATTTCAAAAGACCACCCGGATGCCGTTATCCGGCTGGTTAATAAATGGAAGGGTGAAAGCGCAGAAACCGACTGGATCATCAGGCATGGCTGCAGGGGTTTGTTGAAAAAAGCAAATGCTGATGCGTATGCATTATTTGACCTGGAAAACGGGGCCTCTTGCAAGGTTGAAAATTTCAGCCTCCACCAAAAAAAGATCGCGATCGGTGAAGTACTCCGGTTTTCTTTTCAGCTCGTGAACACAGGTAAAAAAGAAACTTCACTAAGGCTTGAATACCTGGTCCAGTACCGCAAGGCCGGCGGACAAACATCAGGAAAGATCTTCCAGCTGAGTGAAAGAAAATTTCTTCCGGGTCAGCCTTATCATTTCAAAAAACAACAGCGTTTCCAGGATTTTACAACCAGGAAACATTATCCGGGTAAACACCGGGTCAGTTTACTGGTGAATGGCAAAGAGATGGCTGGACAGGAATTCATGCTCACCAGTTAGAATTTTGTGGTGTAATGAATGGTTCGGAATATTTTTACGCCAATGCAGGTAAACGGCAAACATTACAGGACCATCTGGATCCATCCTTCTGATGAAAGTGTGATCCAGGTAATTGACCAGCGCTTTCTTCCCCATTTTTTCAAGATAGCAGATATCAGGAATGTAATGGAGATGGTGGCTGCTATCAGCGAGATGCAGGTACGTGGAGCAGGGCTCATTGGCGCGGCTGCGGGCTATGGCATGTACCTGGCAGCGCTGGAAGCTGCTTCAAAAAATTCTTTTGATGATCATTTGAAAGAATGTGCTCAGCGCCTGGTAAAAAGCAGGCCCACAGCAGTGAACCTGAGTTGGGCAGTGACCACTCAATTACTTGCTATTGCCAAAGAGGAATCAAATGCAGATAAGATCAGGACAGCCCTTCGCACAGCCATGGAAATCGCTGATGGTGATGCGGATGCCTGCAGCAGTATCGGTAAGCATGGTGTTGGTATCATTGAAAAAATATCCGGCGAAAAGAATGGGGCCGTTGTAAATATTCTCACCCATTGTAATGCAGGCTGGCTGGCATTTGTAGACAGGGGTTCAGCCACCGCACCAATCTATGAGGCATTTGAAAGAGGTATTAAAATACATGTTTGGGTGGATGAAACAAGGCCACGCAACCAGGGCGCTTCACTTACTGCATGGGAACTATTGAACCAGGGGATCCCGCATACTGTGATCACCGATAACGCCGGGGGTCACCTGATGCAACAGGGATTGGTAGACCTGGTGATCACCGGTGCAGACCGGGTAACAAGACGCGGTGACGCCGCTAATAAAATCGGTACGTATTTAAAAGCACTGGCAGCCGCGGATAATAAAATTCCTTTTTACGTTGCCTTTCCTTCATCAACATTAGACTGGGAAACTTTCGACGGCAGTGAAATTGAGATAGAAGAAAGAAGCCAGGATGAGATCCGTTATGTACAGGGATTATGTGATAACGAGATCAAACAGGTGCTGGTAATGCCGGAAGGCAGTGCGGCACTCAACCACGGTTTTGATGTAACACCCTCAAGGCTCATCACAGGACTTATCACTGAGAGAGGGATCTGCAAGGCTGATGAAACAGCGATACTTGAACTTTTCCCTGAAAAAAAATCATGAACGAAGAAGGCGTTATAAAATACAAGGGCACCTGGCTGAAAAAAGATTTGCCTGCAGGTAACTGGTTTGAAGAACTGGATGAAGCACGTGACAGAATGTTCCGGAAAAAACTGATCGGCTGTAACGCTGATGGTATCGGTTATGGGAATATTAGCATGCGGTTTCATCAGAACCAGTTTATCATCAGTGGATCAGGGACCGGTGTGATGGAAGAACTGAAGCCGGAACATTACACTCTTGTAACCAATTTCGATTTTGATCAGAACGCACTCACTGCTGAAGGCCCGGTCATGGCATCATCTGAATCACTCACTCATGCCATGATCTACCTCACAAGGCCCGATGTAAATGCAGTCATACATGTGCATCATATTGAACTCTGGAAAAAATTATTAAAAACCCATCCTTCAACATCGGAGCTTGTGCCCTACGGTACGCCTGAAATGGCCAGAGAAATTCACAGGCTCCTTTCAACCTCGGAGCATGGCCTTTTTGCCATGGGCGGGCATGAAGAAGGCATTATCTCTTGCGGCAGGAGCCTTGTGGAAGCTGAGGCTTTGTTGAATACCCAACTCTCCCTTCTTTAAACAGGATTCCCTTTTGTCTGAAAACTGTCAGATTTCTTCAACCTGAGCTGAATCAATACCATGGCCTTGGGAACTCATGTAAGAATGGGTTTCACATGATGATTTTTGATGCTTCATTCGAACAACATGAAGCAACAGATCCTTTCAAGAGGTGAATCCGGGGAAAATTCCTCTTCCCGTAAGCCATTTTTCCCGATCCGGCATCATTACCGCCCTGCGAACCAGTCTCTTTGCGTAAAATTCAGAAGCGTGAGAAAATTATTGATACTGGCATTGATCGCAATTAGTTTCAATGCCCCTGCACAGGAAGGATTAGTTCAACAGGCCTCATTAAATATTCCCGTTATTGAAGTACCTGCAGGTATGATCACCGGCCAGGTATTTACAACCGACCAGAAACCCGCAGCATTTGTTTCCATCCAGGTCAAAGAAAATAACAAGACCGCCCTTTCCGATGAAAACGGATGGTTTAGCATCAGGAACCTCAAAGAAGGTACATATACCATCGAGGTGACCATGGTTGGCCTGAAACCCAGGCAAAAAACAGTTGACATCAGGAAAGACCAGACAGTTCATATTTCCATTACCCTGGAAGAAAACGCAAAGCAGCTTTCGGATGTAGTAGTAACATCAGGAAGAAGACTGAATAACAAACCGGTAGCCATCGGGAAGATCGCCATCACCCCGATGGACCTGCCGCAAAGTATTTCAGTAGTTGGCCAGGGTCTTATCCGCGACCAGCAGGCACAAAGGCTGGGCGATGTGATCAAAAATGTAAATGGTGTTTACGTAAGCACTACCCGGGGAAATGTGCAGGAAAGTTTTGGTGCCCGCGGCTACAGTTTCGGAAGCACCAATCTTTTTAAAAATGGCGCAAGGGTCAATTCAGGTTCCATGCCCGAGATGAGCGCAATTGAAAGAGTGGAAGTTTTAAAAGGAAGTTCTGCGATCTTATTCGGACAGGTTGCTCCCGGTGGTATCGTAAACATGGTTACCAAGCAGCCTAAATTCGAACGCGGCGGATCTGTTTCCATGCGTGTTGGTTCTTATAATCTTTATAAACCCGCTTTCGATATTTATGGTCCCTTATCCGGTGGAGTGGCTTACCGCTTGAACGGCACTTATGAAAATGCTGAAAGTTTCCGTGACCAGGTGAGCTCAGAGAGATTTTATGTAAATCCTTCTTTCCTGTTCAAAGCAGGAAAACATACGGAAATTGTACTGGAAGGTGATTACCTCCACCATGATTTTACGCCTGATTTCGGTATCGGCAGCCTGGATAATACCAAACTTCCTGATGTACCACGTTCCCGTTTCATGGGCACGGCATGGCAGTACAGCAAAACACGCCAGGCTACCACCACGGCAACTGTCAGACATGAGATGAATGAACAATGGAAGATCAACAGTTCATTCTCCTACCAGTTCTATAAAAGAGATTATTTCTCCACGGAAAGGATACAGGCGGCAGCGAATGGTGACTGGACAAGGCCGTTGGGCAGAGTGCTGACAGATGAAAATTATTATACAGGACAGGTAAATCTCGAAGGCCATTTCAAGACCGCATCGCTTGATCATACATTACTGGTTGGTGTGGATGCAGACCGCACCATCACTACCAATAATGATTTTACTTTCCCTGCTGTTACAGGTCTGCCTGCAGGCAGTTATGACAGGATCAATATCCTGGATCCTAATAAATATGTGCAGCGTACCGATATGCCTGAAGCTACACGTATCAGGCAGCGTGTTGCACCATCCTACCGAGCAGGCATCTACCTGCAGGATCTTGTGAAAATTTCAGATAGATTCAATGTACTTGCAGGTATCAGGTATTCCTACCTGAAAACAGAAGGTATTGATTCCACCAATATCCTTACCGGGGCAAAAACCACAGGTATTGACAGGAATGAATCTGCCTTCTCTCCAAGGGTTGGTCTGGTTTACAAACCATTCAAATCAACATCTGTTTTCGCCAGTTATGCCAATTCATTCGTGGTAAACAGCGGCCAGGATCCCGATGGCAATACTCTGGATCCATCTATCATTGACCAGTATGAACTGGGTGTAAAAAATGAATTTTTTAATGGACTGCTTTCTGCCAATCTTACCTTATACCGCATCGTGAACAATAACCTGGCGCAAACTGCTCCATTCCTGCGTGATGGTACTCCGAATAATAATACCAGCATCAAAGAACTTACAGGACAAACTACCAGTGATGGTGTTGAACTGGACCTGGCAAGTCATCCTTTAAAAGGATTGGATATCACCGCGGGTTACAGCTACAATTACGCACGGTATACAAAAACTGCCGGAACCAGAGGCAGCTATAAAACAGGAGAAAGACTGGTGAACAACCCGGCACATACAGCCAACGCAAGCCTTTTCTACAGTTTGCAGGGAACAGCGGTGAAGGGTCTGAAACTTGGTGCTTCAGTATTTTATACCGGCGCAAGAGTTGCAGGATGGAACAATACTGTTGGACAATCACAAACTTACTCCAGGATGATACCCGTTGATGGTTTTACCACGGTCGATCTTTCCGCAGGTTATACGCTCAATAAGATCAGCCTGATGGCCAAGGTTTCCAATATCACTAATGCACTTAATTATTATGTGCACGAGAATTACAGCGTGAATCCTATCCCTCCAAGGCAGTTTGTTGCCACTGTGAGCTATAAATTTTAATTAAAAAATCAAGTAAAGAGGCAAAACCTAAAATGTTTTGCCTCTTTTTGCATCCCTGGTTATGAAAATATTCTTTCGCCGCATTCATTTATACCTCGGCCTTGCTGCCGGACTTGTGATCCTGGTTTGTTGTTTGACAGGTGCCATCCTTGTTTTTGAAAAAGAACTGCAGATGGGACTGAACAAGGACCGTTATTATGTAACGGCCCAATCGAGCCATTTACCGGTTGACCAATTGGTAAAAAAAGTAAAGGACAGTTTCCCCGGCGCTAAGATCAACGGGGTTAAGATGTACACTGATCCGGATCGTTCGGCAGAGATCAATGTATCCCTCAGTCTCAAAAAAGATTCATCAGCGA
>CBDUBK010000154.1:0-5802 GCA_965365375.1 uncultured bacterium
TGACTGGAAAAAACCTTATAGCCGCGAGATGGCAGCCTTCCCGCTGGACTATACCAAGCTGAATAAATTCTGGCCTTCAGTGGCAAGGGTAAATAATACTTACGGTGACCGTAACCTTATATGTGTTTGTCTTCCAACTGAAATGTACGCGGAACAGGCATAAGAGTAAATACTCACCAGAAAAACCCCCGTTATCCCGGGGGTTTTTTTATTTCCCACAGAACGTATAAAGACTTGTATTTGCCGTAGAATTTCCTATTTTGTTCTTCCGCGAATCCGAAATAACTAAGAAACACTATGGAAATCCTATCCGGTAAAAAAACTTACCTCGTTGAGAAGCTGCGTTCGATTGAACTTGCAGGTTATTTCCATACTGCCAAACAACAATCCCTAAGATTATTCTCACTTGTTAAACACCTCGGTTTCACTGACCAGTTGGAAGAATATGAAAAAAGGAAGCTGGGCATTTTCAACCAGATCAATTTTTTCCAGCTGGTGATCGGTCTTTTTATTCCCCTGATGGGTGCTTTTCATTATGATGAACTGCCCCTGTCCGCCTGGATGCTGGCTGCGGTCCCGCTTATCATCAGCGTTGTTACTTTATACCTGAATCATCTTTACAAATACGAGGCAGCGCAATTGTTATATTTTATCCTCTATCCATTTTTCACCGGATTTGTTTATTTAAAAGGTTTCGATACAGGCATTGAACTTCATTTTATTCTTTACGGAATTCTTGCCGTTTTCTTTTTGCAGGATATGGGTTACATGGTCTTTACCATTGCCCTTTCCATGATCAACTATTTTATTCTCTCCGCAGTTTTGCAGGATTTCACTTATGAACTCCGTGACCATAACCGTTTCCTGTACTATTTTAATAACCTCATTTCCCTTGGATTTATTTTCTATGGTCTCTTCCTGATCAAAAAAGAAAACAATGGATACCAGTTTAAACTGCTGGCCAAACAGAGAGCGCTCCATAAAAAAAACCTCGAGATCGAAGCACAGAAAGAAGAACTCGCAGAACTGAACAATCTGAAATCAAAACTTTTTTCCGTGATCGCGCATGACCTGAAAACACCCATGTACGCGCTCAGGAATCTTTTCAGGAATATGCACCAGCAGAATATGCCGGCTGATGAAATCAAAGTGCTGGTGCCCGATGTGCTGATGGATCTCAACTATACTATCGGCCTGATGGAAAACCTGCTGCAATGGTCAAAATCGCAGATGCAGGCCGCTAATGTAAGGCCCGAAGAACTGGATATCTCTGCCATGATCAGTGATGTGATGCACCTGCTTCGTTTACAGGCAGAGGCCAAACAGATCTACGTGGAATCACAGAACCAGAAACCATATTATGTATACGCGGATAAGGATATGGTGAATCTTGTATTGAGAAACCTGCTTTCCAATGCGATCAAGTTCACTCCCCAACAGGGAAATATTTTAGTTGGTGTTAATGAAGCCGCGGCTTTTGTTGAGATCTATGTGCAGGATTCAGGTGCCGGTATCAGCCCTGAAGCATTGCAAAAGATCAACGACAATAATTTTTACACGACCAAGGGTACTGCCAGTGAATCGGGTACGGGCCTGGGACTGATGCTTTGCAAAGAATTCCTGGCAAAGAACGGAGGCCAGATGTATATAGAGAGTGAGACAGGCAAGGGGAGCATCTTTTCATTCACACTTCCCAGGGCGCAGTGAAAACAAGCTGCTAACTTTTAGGAGGCAGCGAAAGGACAGCCATTGTTAACCTGCTGATGCAAACCATTTTTCCTTCTTCATTAAAAATTTCAATGCTCCATACCTGGGTTGATTTTCCAAGGTGAATGGGCTTTGCGATACCAGTTACAATTTTTCCTGATCCTACCTGGCGGATATGGTTCGCATTGATATCCAGCCCAACACTATAATAATTCTTTGAATCAAGGGTCAGGTATGACGCAATGCTGCCAAGGGTTTCCGCAAGAGCAACCGATGCACCCCCATGGAGAATTCCCATAGGTTGTGTGGTCCGGTGATTGACCGGCATCGTCCCTTTAAGAAAGTCTTCCCCCACTTCCGTAATCCTGATTCCAATATTTTCCATCATGGTTCCCAAACCCATTTTTTGAAGATCGGGAAGTAATAAATGCTGATACCAGATTGACATAAAAAAAAATTTAAACAACATCCAGTTCCCTGATCTGTTGATGATATGCTGAAGGCAATAAAATGGTTTTAATGAGACGGTCCATTTTTAATATGCGGCTGAATTTGTAAAGAGGCACTACAGGTTGCAACCAGTGAATCTTTTTCATACCGAGCATTTTGCGCACAAATTCCGGTAATACCAGTTTCTGCGCTTCTACCAGCACCTTATACCTTGTATTACCCAGGTGTTTACGATACTGTAAAAAAAGGTCTTTTGTATAATTGCTGTATTGAAGATCGTTGCGCATATGCAATTCGCGGTGGGGAAGCCAGTCCTGGTAGCTGGCAGGCAGGTCTTCCAGTTGCATTCTCTTCCCTAGGCGGTAAAATACATCATACAACTCCGCCTTTTCTGTATCGTCCAGTTTTCTTTCAAGCAGTTCATATGCAGCAATGGAATAATGAATGAGCATGTATAGTACATCACGGTAAGCCCAGCCAGGTATCTGTGCAGACCTGGCCTTTTCCACACCCGAATGTATGGAGGTGATCCTGTCTATGGTTTTGAGGGCATCTTGCTGGCTGGAAAAAATTATACCCCTTGCATAACTAACGGTACTGAATAAGCGGCCAATGGGATCAGCTGGCAGGCGGCCGGTGAAATAGAGCCAGTCTACAGCTTTGTTAAGTGCAAATTCAGCAGCTGAACCTGCAAATATGAAAAGAATGGTATCACTCTTCCCCCAGATCTTCCTGACGATTGAATCGGGTTGTACGAAATATTCCATAGCGAACGTAGCACCAAAGTTCAGGAATTTTAATTTGGCCAGGCTTAGTCATTATAAACGATACGTGCCTGCCCTTTCTTTACAAACATGTTCTCTTCCATGCGTGAATCGTACAACCAGATCTTTGACTTACCGCCAATATGATAACTATCCCTGCCTTTATCGCCATAAAAATTCAGCCTGATACCGGTATTGGCGGTTTCTTCTACAATGAACTGGTCATCTCCCTGTAATCCATAGATCATGATCTCTTTGGTTTCATCTGAGCGGAAGCGGCGTTCATAAAGCTGTGCGCCTTCCTTACCATTTTCTCTTTTAAAAGCTTTTACAATCAAACCCTTCTGATCTCCGGACACCCTGAACACCTCGTCCGAATTACTGCCTGCAACGGTTACTTTGGAAGCCAGGAATTCATAATAACCCAGTGCATTTTCCATAAGACCAGCCCGGCGGCTTTTCAAAACGGATGCTATATGGGGTCCGCTGATGGCATAGATCTCGGGAGGAAGTTTTTTTACGGCAGCATCTATTCCTTCATCGGTAAGCCTGGAAGTAAATTCATTTATAACCTTACGCCATTCTTCAGCATCCAGATCATTTAAAAAGAACCGGTCAAACTCCCAGGATTTATAACTCAGCATCCTGATATTACGGCTGTCTTTTTTAAAACTGTTGATATGAGGCATAGCCAGGGCTTTCACAAATCTTGGCAATAAACCACCTGACATAAAAAAAGCCTGGTCACGGTCAAGGGGAACAGGATAATACCATTGGCTTCCCGAAGAGTCTTTAGAAGCCCATAACCATTGGCCTTCATGGCGGTCCCAGTCAGCTACGATCATATCCATCAGTCGTGCATGCAAAACAGCTTTCTGCATCACCTGGTCTTTGTTGTGGTCTACTTGTCCCATCAATACCTCCTGGGTTTCCTTAGTACCGGGAACAGGCTCCCGCCTTTCAAGAAAACAAACCGTATTGGCAAAATGTTCCCGGTAAGGCCCCAGGAAATCTGAATCAGGCACAAAATATAATTCAGGTTTCGGAGCGCTGATGCCGGCGAGTTCACATAAAGCACCCACGGTAATAGCCGCATAAGGATAACCGGCAGAGATCATATCCTGAACAACTTTTTCAGCAATGGTGTTTTTCAAACCCGGGGGTACGGCACCCTCCGCGAATTTGTCCACTGTTCTTAATGCCCATTCCCTGCCCTGTTCATCTGCAAGACGCAATGATTTGGTTTGCATGCCCCCGCCCATTTTAACAATACGCAACCCGGAATTTGCCAGGTTTAGTACGGGCATCTTAACCGGGGTTGACCACTCTTTGCGGTAATTTTTACCCGTTACAATTTTTTTAAGGAAGGATGCGGGCAGGTATTGGTTGCTCGCGGCTATGGTTACGGAATCAGGCTGGTGATCCCTGGTGGTACTAAGAGCTTGAGCCTGGCCCACAATACCCTGAAAAATCAGGATGAGTATTCCCAGGAAATTTTTGGTCATACGATAGGTATTTCAGCTGATTATGCAAACTACTTGCCTGAAGGTCAAAAAAATGGAAAAGAAAAAAACCAGTGACCATTAAACCCTTGCGGCCCTTGCGCACATCTGCAGCATCATTTGCGCGATATGCAGCAGGTCCCTGTACAGTGTGGGCTTGCGGAAAAAGGTACAACCATATTTCTGGCAAAGCTTTACATCATCCTCCCTGGAAGATGTTGTGAAAACAATCACCTGGGTATTGTTGTAAGTCTCGTTTTCCTTTAGCCAGTACAATACTTCTTTACCGTTCATGACGGGCATATTAAGATCCAGCACAATGAGGCAGGGAGGATCGTTTTGATTTTGTTGCAGGTATTCAACAGCCTCTTCCCCGTTCCTGGCATGGTGAAGGCGGCAATTTCCGGATAACTGTTCCAAGGCTTCTTTTACAGATTCGAAATCATCCAGGTCATCTTCTGCATATAGAATGACGGGCTCCTGTGGCATGCTGTGTTCCATGAAAAATTTATGCCAGCGGGTAAGAAGGTAAAAGTCAAAATTCAAAATTCAAAATAACCGCTTTGTAAAATAGATTCCTGTCCTGGGTAAAACCCTGCCAATACAAAACCAGCCTGTTCTCTTCCTCTTCCTCTTCCTGTTTCTGTTTCTCTTTCTCTTTCTCCTTCCCTATCCAACCAAAAATTCAATTTTTTCTGACTGTCCCGATTGATTACATTTATTAAAACTTTTTTTTATGAAACGCATTACCATTTTCAGTTGCCTTTTTTTTGCGCTGGTCTTTTCTGCCCAGGCGCAAATGCCTGATTCCAATGCGATGAAAAACTGGATGAATTACATGACCCCTGGCAAGGAGCATAAAATGCTGGCAAGCTGGGACGGGGTATGGTCAGGAGAAATCACTTTGTGGATGGCCCCTGATGCGCCTCCCACGAAAAGCAAAACCACTTCCACCAATAAAATGCTGCTGGATGGGCGTTACCAGCAAAGCACCCATACCGGTTCATTTGACGGTATGCCCTTTAATGGTATGAGCTGGATAGCTTTTGACAATGCAAAAAAGGTTTTTATTTCCACATGGATAGATAACATGGGCACCGGTATGATGATTGGGGAAGGCCCCTGGGATGAAACCACCAAATCCATTACCATCAAAGGTAAAATGGTTGATCCCACAACCGGTAAGGATTGTGCTTTCCGTGAAGTGTTCCGGATCGTTGACAAAGACAACCAGGTGATGGAAATGTATTCCACTGACCCTGTAAGCGGCAAAGAATTCAAGAGCATGGAAGTGAGGTACACAAGAAATAAATAATTTTAGCAGTCCCGGTGATGCCGGGACTTTTTTTATGCAGAAACATTCATCTCTTCTGCCTGTC
>CBDUBK010000155.1:0-5800 GCA_965365375.1 uncultured bacterium
GATATGAAGGATTATTTTCTGAAAACCTGGCCACAGGCACTTGACAAGATTAAAACCTTGGCTGAAAACAATTAACGTCCTGCAAGAATGGTTCTTTCAGGCACCTGGCTGATGGCATATCGGTGGAGGATAATCTTCTCCGCCGCTGTGTCAAAGCTCACTTCAACCCATCCATTAAATCGGCCATTGTTCTTCAATACCTGGAAGGCTACATATTTTTTTGCAGCATCTTTCCATATTCCTGTCCAATAGGCAGGCTGGCCATCAGGAATAATTTTCTGCGCCAGCACTACGGAAGATGCATTATACCAGCTGTAACTGTCAAAATTTTTTACGGGCACTTCAGCCCCTTCACTGAAATCGGGAATGTCTTCGGCCTTGTTAACAGGAAGGTTGGTATAAAACGAACTCATCACCCTCCATTGCTTTTTATCAACCATTTCAACAGGGTCACCAACGTATAGTGTTGAAAAATAAATATCCTTGCTCCCGTCTCCATCCACATCGAAAAAGGCACCCCGGTTAAAAACAACAGTGGTGTCATGAAGGTCCACAATGTTCATTGCAGGTGGAGTGATGGGTTGTGGTTCATTTACACGATCCTTTTTGCAGGAGATAATCGTAATTGCTAATACTAATGCCGGTAACCAGGATTTCATATCATCTGTTTCCGGCAAATATGATGCATGGCCAGTGCCGTGTCCAGCACAGTGTGCATGAACAGCAAAAAACGTTCAACCAGCCGGGCGAAAATGAAGAAGGATTGTAAACTAAGCCAAGACGTTTTAGCTAATGGACTCGGTATATTTTTTAAAACTGTCAAGAATAGCCTGCCATCCGCCTTTCTGCATCTCTACAGGGTTTGTTTCTTCGGGGTCAAAGGTTTCTGTAACTTTTACGCCACCATCTACGGGTACAAAATCAACTTCAACTTTCCTTTGGTCACTCATTTGGTAAGCCAGTCTTTGCTGGTCTTTCACTTCTGAATAAGTACCACCAAAGTCAAAACTGAAACTGCCATCCTTTGCTGCCATGGTAGTTTTGAACTGCCCGCCTGCGCGCAGGTCGTTGTCCGCATATGGCGCGTGCCAGTCCTCAGAAGCCTGGCACCATTGCGTGATATGCCGGGGCTCCGTAAATGATTCCCATACTTTCCCGATGGGTGCGTTCACTGTTGTTTCAACCGTGATTGGTGCTGGTTTATTGTTTTGCATATTTGGCTGTTTGAGATACAAACTTATCATCTTTAGGGAAATCAGAAAGGGCTGAGGGCGGCAAAAACAGAGGTTGATTGCGCATCATTTTCAAATGAAGTATGGCCTGGGGTGAAGGGAATAACGTATTTTCATAAAAACAGTTTTTGTATGAAAAGGGTATGGATTGTTTTATCATTGATGATGATTACTTCCTTGCATCTGGGCTTTCAAAACAAAAATGCTGCAGATCAGCTGGAAGGAGCCTGGCAAATAAAATCTTCTGCCGGGGAACAGGTTTTATTGTTCGCCGATGGATATTTCAGTCATACTGTTTTTGACGAGGCTTCCAAAAAATTCACCAGTACCAGGGGCGGTAGTTATGAATTCGCAGGCGACCAGCTCCATGTTTATATTGAATTTGATACAGAGGATACTTCTAAAGTGGGTAAACAAACCATTTATAAGGCAAGCCTGGATAAAGGGAAATTAAAAACCGATGTGAGTGGCACAAGCTTAACCTATAACCAGCTTGATAAGGGCGGACAAAAACTACATGGTCTCTGGGCTATTACAGGCAGGCAGCAGGAAGGAAAGATGGTGGAGATCCACCGTAGCGGCACAAGGAAAACCATTAAACTGTTAACAGCTACAAGATTTCAATGGGCAGCCATAGACCCGGGCACCAAGCAATTCATGGGAACAGGAGGAGGACGCTATGATTTTGAGAATGGCAAATACACCGAGCATATCACGTTTTTTTCAAGAGACAATTCACGTGTGGGACAATCGCTCCAGTTTGAAGGAAAGATCGAAGACGGGGCCTGGCACCATAGCGGGTTCAGCTCAAAAGGAGATCCTATTTACGAGATCTGGAGCCGGAAGAAATAAAATCATGAAATCATTATATATTTTTCACCCTGCGTTAAGGATAATTTTTAGTTTGATCCTTTTTTTGCCGGTTCAGCTTATGGCCCAGAAAAAAAATCCACTACGCATTGGCATTGCCGGGTTGACCCATACACATGTGCACTGGATCTTTAACAGTGCGCAAAAAGAAAATATCGAGATAGCAGGTATCGCTGAGCCCAACAGGGAACTGGCCCTGCGTTATGCGAAACAATACAATTACCCGGCATCAAAAATATTCAGCACACTCGGTGAAATGTTATCGGCGACAAAACCTGAAGCAGTAGCCGCTTTTAATTCAATTTACCAGCACCTGGAAGTAGTGCAGCAATGCGCTCCCCTTGGTATTCATGTGATGGTAGAAAAACCACTTGCTGTAAGCCTGGAACATGCCATAAAAATGGAAGCGCTGGCCAAAAAACATGGTATTTACCTGCTCACCAATTATGAAACCACCTGGTACCCTACAGTTCATCATGCCTTCCAACTTGTACACGGACAGGGTAGCATCGGGGCATTGAAAAAAATGGTGGTGCATGATGGACATAAAGGACCAAAGGAAATTGGTGTCAATAAGGAATTTCTTGACTGGCTTACGGATTCGGTTCAGAATGGAGGAGGTGCATTGGTTGATTTCGGATGTTACGGTGCTGCCCTTTCCACCTGGATGCATAAAGGGAAAAAACCTTTAACCGTAACAGCTGTTACACAACAATTCAAACCCGGTATCTACCCGGAGGTGGATGATGAGGCAACGGTTATACTAACTTATCCTTCCGCGCAAACCATCATCCAGGCCTCCTGGAACTGGCCTTTCAGCAGGAAGGATATGGAATTATATGGAACAACGGGAAGTATTGTTGCGAAGGACAGGAACCAGCTATTACAACGTTATGATGAAAATAAAAGCGACAGCCTCGCCACGCTGCCTGAACGTTCGCGACCCTATCAGGATCCCTTCGAATTTTTCAGGGCTGTGATCCGCAAGGAAATTAAACTCGAAGCAAACGATCTCTCCGGATTGCAACTGAATATGACCGTGATGGAAATTCTTGAAGCGGCAAAGGTTTCATCCAAAGAAGGAAGGACAGTTGAATTGAAATGACCGGGCTAATGGCCATTAGCTATTGGCCTTTGGCCTGGGTGTATCACGGCTGGCACAGAAGGAGAAAAGAGATCGCGCAGAGGGCAGGAATTAAGCGCTTTATTTACCTTCCTCCCACCTTAACGGCTATTTATTTCATTGTTATAGCTCTATAATGTGCAAATACTGACTTCCGAATACTGACAACAGGCTATTTCTCTTTTCCTTCACTCGCCTGCAACAATGCAAGCAGTGCCCAATTGCTGGCAGCAGCTGAAATGAACTGGTGGTCACCAACAGGAAATCCTGTTTCCACAAATGGCACTGATGCAAAACTTCTTGAGATCACTCTCCAGGATCCATCAGGGTGCTGGTTGCGCAATAAAAAGGAGATGCCTTTCTGGTACACCGGGTCAGTGGTATTGACCTGCCCTGATTCAAACAGTGCATACAAACTCTGACCCGTTGCATAGGCATCAGTAGGTAGTGAATCCAGTTGGGCCCAGCCGCCATCAGGCCTTTGTGCTTCAATTAATTTCAGGGCCTGTTTTCTTATTACTGATTCATCTCCTTTTGCCCAGCTGAGGCCCAGCAGCTGGAAAACTTTTTCCTCGTTGGCTTCCGGAATTTCTTTTTCCATCCATGCTCTTGCTTTTTCGATTCTTTTACCTGCTTCTTCTTTTAATGAATGAGGAATATAATCCTTTACTGCTTTTTCTACCAGTGCTGTTGCAGTGAAAGCATAATATTCAAGCGGGGGCCTTGGGTTGGGACTTACCCAGCTTCCATTGGCAGTTTGTCTTTGCATAAGATTACGTGCCAGTAATTCAAGGCTGCGGTTGGCAGGATAGTTTACTTCTGATAAAGCCCATGTAGAATAACTGCCTGACATGACGATAGCAACAGGGTCATTGTATTGGGCATTGGTAGCCTTCCTGGCTTTTACTGTTGCCAGGATCGATTGAACAGTTTCACTATAGATGGTATCATTAATCGAAAAACCTTTTTCTTTCGCACGGTACATGCTGATTGCGGTGAGGTCCTGGTGGTGACAGGAATGACAGGTACCTGCATTTTCGAGGAACAGCCGGTCACTTGGCTGCAGGAGCCGGATACCTTTGTCAATCGCCAGGCTGATGGCTGCCTGGTCGGCAGGAGTATCATGCATGATGTTCCTGAAAGAAACAATTGTAAATGACATCATCAATATCAGCAACCATTTTTTCATACATCTGGTTTATTTAGCGGGCACCGGCTTCCAGTAAGACCGCTACAGTTTTGTTATTGCCTTTTTTCCTGGCCCAGGCCAATGCTGTAAGGCCTTTTTTATCGACGATCTTGTGGTTAGCACCTTTGTCAAGAAGGGCTTTGATGATAGCCGGGTTATCATGTTCATTATAAACGGCCCACATCAGCGCGCTGATGCCCCCATCATCCACGGCATTCACATTTTTAGTTGCTTCCAGTACCGCATTTACGGAAGGCAGGTCATTATACGTAACAACGGCTGTGATGGCAGTTAAACCAAATGCCGCGACCTTATCAGGATCTGCGCCATTTTTTAAGAGATATAAAGTAGCATCGCGGTTCACGTTAAAGATAGCGTTGAGCAGAGGAGTAAGCCCGGTTGAATCCATTGCATTTACATCATTTCCTTTGCTGATCAGCAGACCAAGCGTTGCCGTGTCACCAAATAAGGCAGCTCGCATCAGCGGGTTTTCCCTTCTCAGATTTTTGATCGCCGGGTCAGCACCGTTCTGCAAAAGAAAAGAAACCAGGTCATACTGGCTGGCGCCAACAGCACCAAGCAACAAGGCCGTATTACCCGTATTTGCTTTAGCATTGATATCAGCTCCATGTTCGAGGAGGATCTTTAATTTTTCCAGGTCATGGATGGCCCACATCAGTGCGGTTTCGCCATCTTTATTTTTACCATTGGGATCCGCGCCTTTTTTCAGCATCCATTTGAGTGTTGCAGCATTTCCATAAAGCGCAGCCAGCATAAGCGGGGTGTCGCCTTCCTGGTCAGTTTTGTTAATACCACCATTTACCTTAAGTGCTTTTTCCAGTTTACGCGTATCGTTTGATTTGATAATATCGGCAAGTGATTCCTGGCTTTGAGTGAAACCCCCGACTGATATCAAAAGGATCAATTGCAGGAAGAGCACTTTGCAGTATGTTAGTTTTTTGAACATGTTAAGACAGAAATTCTGATGCCTGTTAAAAGTTAATCCATTTTTTTTTACCGGCAACGGGTTATTGCATAAAGAACCAGGATTGGGGATTGTTTTCAAAATACCTGATGTTTTCATGAGAATACCTGGGTGGTTGAACATTGGGTGCGAGGGTTCTCAGGTAAACTGTTGGATTGGCAACCGGGCGTATGGTGAATTTATTTCCATTCCAGTCAATCAGGAAAAGATTATGTGCCGCCGGGCTGGGATCCATGGTAAAAGAATACCGGTTATAATCCGTAGAATATTCGTTGAATTTATAACCCAGGTATTCTCCCCCTGATATTTTGATATGGTATTGGTTTGCCCCTGTATTGATTAGTTCATAAAAATCCCTTGGGCGTTTGATGAATCCTCCCGCTTCAGCGGTATGACTGTAA
>CBDUBK010000156.1:0-5793 GCA_965365375.1 uncultured bacterium
CTCTGCGCAACCTCTATTTCTCATCTTCTCTGCGGTAAAAAAAATTTTGCGAAGCAAAATTCAAAAAAACTCTAAACCCCTCACTCCCCAGAACTCTTCTCCCCCACGAACCATTTCTCCTTATCCCGGAATAACACGTTGAACGTGGTGAGCGTCCCGTAAATGCGGGTGATATATTGCTGCAGGTTGACCTTCTCTTCGTCTGTCAGTTTCTTATGCGCATTGACCTGTTGCTCCATCACCCGTAGACGGTCGCGCAGCATCACGATCTTGTGGAAGAAATCATCAATGGGAATTTCCTTGGGCTTGAGCGATTTGTCGGCAGGCTGCAACAGCATAGTGCCACCAATCCAGCGGTCACCCAGTTTGACCGTTTCGGTAATGCCACCCCAGAGCCGCAGGATCTTCAGGAGTGATTTTTCAACTTCCGAATGTGTTTCTATTTCCGCGCTTACATTTTCCGGGATGATCTCCTCAAGTGCAGTATCGTTCTTGTCAATTTCTTTGATGCCGCTATGAATAAATGAGATCTGGTAGGTTGCAAAACGAATCCCAACGATTACGCCGGGGCCGTGTTGTGTATGCTGTAGCCTTGTGCCGATGCCAAGATTGAGTTGATCCATAATAGTGTTACGTGAGTAGTTGATGATTTTTTAGATAACATTAAATGTATTATCCAAAATAATAAAATTTGTATTTGTCCTTGAACAATAACCAGTGTATGATGGCAAACGACTACAAATTTTACAAGGTTATTCCACCGCTCCATACACCAGCACTTTGAATTTACCTGCCGCATCACGGTGGGTGCTGCCCCAGAGCTGGCGGTAGATGATGCCAATGAGTTTTTCTTTGGGATCAGCCCAGTAAGTAGTTGAGAAAGCACCACCCCATTCAAAAACACCGGCAGGTGTGGGAAGAACGGCACTGCCTTTTTCGGTGGTGATATCAAAACCCAACCCGAATTTTTTAATGCCGACTTTGTCTATATCGCCTTCCTGGTCCATGATCATCATGCGTACTGCATTCCGGGACAGAATTCTTTTTCCATTGTACTCTCCGCCATTGAGCAGCATTTGTAAGAAGATCGCATAGTCCAGGGTGGTTGATGAAAGACCTCCGCCACCGGAGTAGTAGGTTCCTTTCATTTTTGGATATTCTGTAAAAAATACCCCGTTCTGGTTGATCACGCGTTCTGCTTTTACCAGCTTACCATTCTCCTCCACGTAAAGCGTGGCAAGCCTGTTATGTTTGGCAGCAGGCAGGTAAAAATAGGTATCCTTCATTCCCAGTGGTTCGAAAATGCGCCTGCGGAAAAATTCATCCAGCGACATCCCCGAAACCACTTCAACCAGGTATCCCAGTACATCTGTATTAAGGCCATAGGTCCACCTGGTTCCAGGCTGGAGCATCAAAGGCAGCTTTCCTACCTTTTTCATATCATCGGCCAACAGTCTTCCTTCCTCTACACCAAGACCGGCCATCACACCGGCTTTTGCATAAATGGCATTTGATTCTCGGCTGCCGATCTGCGCATACCCGATACCGGAAGTATGCATCAGCAACTGCCTGATGGTAACAGGCGATTTCGCGGGTACGGTGGTATAACTGCTGTCACGTGCAATGAAGGAATCGATAACCTGCTGCCCTGCAAATTCTGGGATGTACCTGGAAATGGGGTCATCCAGTAAAAATTTTCCTTCTTCAAACAACATCATAACCGCTACACTGGTAATGGCTTTTGTTTGTGATGCAATGCGGAAAATATGATCGGTGCGCATGGGAATGGTCCTGGCCGGATCGTCATAACCAAAAGCTTTATTGTAAACGATCTTTCCATCACGCACTACCAGTGCCACCACACCATTCGTCTTTCCTTCCTTCACCCATTGACTGAGATTGCTGTCAATCCGGTTGAGCCGCTGCGCCGACATGCCCGCTGCTTCGGGTTTTGCAGCCTGCAATGGTTTGGAAGGCGTCTTCAACTGTGCCTGCGTGATCAATACAACGCAAATAAGAATAGCTGTAAAAACTTGTTTCATTATTTAGAATTGGCTTTAAAAACACGGATAAAATTTTCTCCCAGGATCTTTTTTATATCAGCTTTGGAATAACCTCTTTTTAAAAGAGCCCTGGTAAGCAGCGGGAAACTGGCTACATCATTCAATGGAACGGGAGCCGATTCAATGCCGTCAAAATCAGAACCGATGCCCACGTGATCGATCCCCGCCAGTTTTACAATATGATCCAGGTGATCGAGCAATAGCGACATGGGTGGACGGATGGTATCTGCTTCTGCCGGGTATTTTTCAGCGATCCATTCATCTACCTGGTAGCGCGGCCATTTGAGATTTCTTAATGAATCCCTTTCGCTCCGGTGACGGTCAATGAAATTTCTCCTCCGTTCATTGTAGGTACTGTCCACAAAACCTGAATAAAAATTCAGGTGGATCACGCCGCCGTTTTTAGCGATGGCGCGGATCTGCTCATCTTTCAGGTTACGCGGAACAGGGCAAAGGGCATGCGCACAACTATGCGAAGCGATCACAGGTTTTGTAGTGATGGCCATCACATCCCAGAATGTTTTTTCACCTACATGGCTTATATCTACCATCATGCCCAGCTCATTCATTCTGCGGACCACGCTTTTTCCAAAATCATTCAATCCATAACTTTCGAGTTTTGCTGCTCCGGGTTCATTCATACGCACTTCATCTGCGGCGGAACTGGCCCAACCCAGAGAATTATTCCAGGTAAGGGTAAGATATCTTGCGCCCCTGCTGTATAGTGCTTCAAGGTTTTCAAGCTTGTCTTCAATCATATGCCCTCCTTCAACCCCAATCATGCAGCCGATCTTTTTTTGACGAACCGCTTCTTCCAGCTGGGCAGGATTGTTCACCATCATCATAGTGCTGCTGTTACGGCTCACGATTGCATAAAGTGAATCAATTTCAATATTGGCGAATTTGAAAGCCGTATCCTTACCGAATCGTTCATCACAAAAAATAGAAAAGACCTGTATGTCCACACCGCCTTTCTTCAGGCGTTGGATATCCGTGTGTGCCTTGCCACGCAGGTCCTGTTCTATGCTGAGACCACGCATTGTTACCGTTGAGATCACATCATTGTGCGTATCGATGAGAATAGATTGCTGGTGAAGTTTTTTCCAGGATGGCGTACAGGCGGATATGAATACGATAAGAAAAAAATAATAAAGGAATTGTTTCATGCAGTGGTTTCGAAGTCAATTTACTGCATTTAAAAAGATCAGAATGATTTCTGCAGGGAAAGGAATTTCTGGCAGGCAACCTTGATATACATATGGAACATGTAATCAGTGGCAGCAGCCGTGAATTCATAATCGGGGCGGTAGAGGGTCATGAATTTATCGAGCGCTTCGCCTTCAAGACCGGTAATTCTGATTACCAGTCCCTTGCTGAAACGGTGAGTGACAAATTTTTCTCTTTCCTGTTCCATCAGTCTCGCCTGGAATTTTAAAGTGGCTTTGTTTTTCCTGAACTGGAAAAGCCGGATCAGTTCCTGTATGTCTATGCCCGCACCCATGGGACCAATAGAGGTCATGGAGCCGACAGAAACTTTTTCGTAGTTGAAGATCTTCGCATAATCTTTCCGGTTCTGGATGGAATCCATTTTATAGCTGCGGCTTTTGATGCGTACTTCTTCCATTACATGAGAACCCAGTTTGAGTGCAATATCAAAGCGGGTGATGTCGGCCATTTTAAGAACGGCATATTTAGGAGTGGGCTTGCCCAGGTAAGAAAACCAGATAGAATCTTTTTCCGAAACCTCCACTTCATAACGGCCCATGGTATCTGTGATGGTATGGCGTCCGCCGGTAGTTTGAACAGTGACAGCTTCGATGCGGTAGATGCGTGAGCTGTCGTAAACCGTTCCTTTCACTTTGAACTGCGCGGATACATCATTCCCGGTGAAGAGGAACAACAGGCAGAGAAATGAAAATATGGAAGCAGTCTTTTTCAAGCCAGGCATTCAGGCAAGTAACAAAACTAAATCTAAAGAAGAAGATAAAAATGAAGCCGGTTTCGGAGGTTAACACCGGAGGTTGATATTTATTGGAAATAGCCGTTTAGGCGGGAAGGGCAGTAAGTAATTTCATTAAATTTAATAATGATCTAAAGAATTCGTTTACCATTTTGGAATATGAGCCGTTACTTACCGGCCTTCCCGCCTAAACGGCAATTGCAAATTTTCTCCCTAATCCAAAAAACCCTGAATTATCTCCGCTTCAATCCCACCTGGGTTTCTTAACAGAGGACTTTTTAAACGATTCAACCTCCGGGGTTGTCAAAACCAGGAAACCAGTGCGCATTCCAGAAACGGTAACGGGGAATCATATACCTGCTGAGCCGGTAAATGAACTGCCGGTAATTTTTTTGCGAGGGCGGTGACCACAGCACCTCGCTCAATGCAGTCATTCTTGGAAAAATTTTATAATCAACCGTGGTTGGGTATTCAATATACTCGGTCCACAAATTGGCCTGGGCTCCAATGACCAGGTGATCCAGTTTCAGTTTTTTCAGAGCCGCAGGAACTGGTTCATAATGATAGACTGCATCAAGTGGATTATAACCGTGAATGGAAAGGCTGTCGTGCGGTTCCTTATCCTGGTAATGATCAAAATAAAGGGGCTTACCGGTAGTCATGATCACCTGGTGACCTTTATGCGCGGCCTCCATTGCTTTGGCCTGGTCGGCCCAGTTCATTACAATGGCACTCCTGCTCACATTGCCTTCCATGATCTCATGCCAGCCGATGATCTTTTTATTTTTTTCAGAAAGGTATCCTGCCACCTGCTCAATAAAATAAGTTTGAAGAGCTGCCTCATTCTTAATATTATTTTCTCTCATGAACTGCTGCGTGGCAGGATCGGCCTTCCACCCCATTTTGCTGCATTCATCCCCGCCGATATGAATGTATTCAGAAGGAAAGAGTTCCGCGATCTCGTGAAAAACGGTACGCAGGAAAGCGAAGGTCTCCGGCCTTGGTGCCAGTACATTGTTCTGCCGGTTGTACATACCCCAGGTAGTGGCCACTTTCCATTTGGTTCCAGGTGATGTGCTCAATTCAGGATAGGAAGCAATGATGGCGCGGGCATGACCGGGAATATCAATTTCAGGAATGATGTTGATACCACGGATGGCTGCATATTCAATGATCTCCCTGATTTCATTTCTCGTGTAGTAACCACCATAGCGTGTGGAATCATATCGTGCCGGCTGGTCTTTGAAATGCCCGACCAGTGTAGCCTCCCTCCATGAACCGGTCTCGTTGAGTTTAGGATAAGAGATCATTTCAATTCTCCAACCCTGGTCGTCCGTGAGGTGCCAGTGAAAATTGTTGAACTTATGAAAGGTGAGGTAGTCAATATATTTTTTAATGTAATCAACAGGGAAAATATGCCGGGCCACATCGAGGTGCATGCCGCGGTAGGCAAACCTCGGGTAATCACGAATGGTTAGAAAAGGAAGGGTAAGAACATGATCGTTTATGGGTAATAATTGTAAAAGGGTTTGCATTCCATTGATGATGCCTTTTACTGATCCTGCTTTCAGGTTAACACCTTTGGCGCTCACTTCCAGCAGGTACATTTCAGGCTGGTTGATAGAGATGGTATCATATACCAGTGAGATACTGGCAGGTGAAGGCTGGTTGAGCTGCATCTTCACGCCGGTTTGTTTCAACACCTGCTCCTGCAGGTAAGCAGCCTGCTTTTCAAATACCGGGGGAAACAAAATGGTAGGTTTTTCATCC
>CBDUBK010000157.1:0-5790 GCA_965365375.1 uncultured bacterium
CATATCCTGCACCACCACTTCTTCATCAACCTGGAGAACCTCCTCCATCTTTGACTGGTTGGATAACCGCAGGCAGGTTTCACCTTCTTCAATAAAATTCATGGAAGCCGCTTGCAGCTTTCCAATGACGATTTCTTTTTTACCAGGCCTTATCCTCGCGAACAGATCCGGCTGGCGCAGAAATGAAACCTGGAATTCGTGCTCCGGGATTTCTGTACTCAGTGATGCGCCGAAGGAAAATATCCTTGCAACTTCAGGTCCTGCATTCAGCAAACTGATTTTTTCTTCAGGTAAAATAAAGATCTTTTCATTCCATTCAGGCTTAAGTTCCTCCAGTATAAAAACGGGAGCTGTTGAACACAAAAACAATCCCGTAAGGATTTTTTCTTCTGTCTCTATTCCCTGGAAGGCTTTTCCCAACCGGTAATAAGAATAACAGGCATGAGAAATGTGCTTCCTGTCAGAACCACCGAATTTTTTTTCATTTTTGAAAAACTGCTTCAGCCAGGATGCGAATGGAATCTTACCATCATAAGTTTCAATAATTCTTTTTGAGGTATTGAGGTAGGAAAACGAACGCATGAAACAAATATCTGCAATAAAAAAGCGATCATTCAGATCGCTTTTTAAGAAATAAACTTTTATAATTCAAGCAAAGCCTTTACCGGGTCCTTGCCAAAGAGTAATAATTCAGGATTCTCGAGCAGTTCTTTCACCCTTACCAGGAAAGACACTGATTCTCTTCCGTCAATGATGCGGTGGTCGTAACTCAGGGCCAGGTACATCATCGGGCGGATCACGATCTGCTTATCTACTACAACCGGCCTTTCTTCGATCTTATGCATACCCAGGATCGCTGATTGTGGAATATTGATGATAGGTGTGGACATCAGAGAACCAAATACACCACCATTGGTGATGGTAAAAGTTCCACCCTGCATTTCTTCAAGACTTAATTTATTGTCTCTTGCCTTGGTAGCAAGTTCCACAACTTTCTTTTCTATTTCAGCCATACTCAGACTTTCAGCGTTGCGGATCACCGGTACTACCAATCCCTTTGGCGCTGAAACTGCAATGGAAATATCGCAATAATCGTGGTAAACAATGGACTCTCCATCGATATAGGCATTTACTGCAGGCCATTCCTGTAATGCATAACAAACCGCCTTGGTGAAAAAACTCATGAATCCAAGTCCAACACCATGTGCTTCTTTGAATTTGTCTTTGTTTGCATTCCTGATCGCCATAATCTTACTCATATCCACTTCATTAAAAGTGGTGAGCATGGCTGTTGTATTTTTTGCTTCCACCAACCTGCGGCTGACCGTTTTGCGCAGGTTGCTCATTTTTTCCTTTTTGTCCTCACGGCTGAAAGCCTGTATTCCGGGTTTACGCCCGGGTGAAGCAAGTGCTTCAAGCACATCCTCTTTCAGGATCTTTCCATTATACCCTGAAGGCTGGATATTTTTCGGATCAACTTTTTTATCAGCAATGATAGCAGATGCGACCGGCGTGGCTTTTACTTCGGTTTCGGTTTTCTGAGCAGCTGGTTGCGAAGTTTCCTGTGCTGCTTTAGGCTCGGGCTCTTTTGCCGCAGGTTTAGTTTCAGCTGCAGTTGGAGCCTGGGGTTGCGCTGCTCCTTCGGGTTTGGCTGCGGCATCATCTATCTGCGCAAGCACATCACCAATATTCAAGGTATCGCCTTCCTTACCTACAGTTTTGAGTGTGCCTGCTTTTTCAGCATTAACTTCAAAAGTAGCTTTCTCACTTTCCAGTTCCGCTATCACTTCATCCCTGTCCACATATTCACCATCCTGCTTCAGCCATTTAACCAGGGTAACTTCGTTGATTGATTCGCCTACTGTCGGTACTTTAATGTCGATCATACTGAATGTTTCTTAAACTTTTTACCTTTTAAAAATACTGGCTGCAAGCTACTAGCTGCGCGCCGCTAGATGCTAGATGGAAAATGCTGTCTCCACGATTTCTGCCTGCTCCTGCGCATGCACCTTACTGTACCCGCTTGCCGTGGCAGCAGAGGGCTGGCGGCTGATGATACCGTAATTAATGCTCTTCAGGTTCATCTGGAGATAAGAAGCAGCACCCATGTTCAAAGGCTCTTCCTGTACCCAGAACCACGTGGCGCGGTTGTATTTTTTATACAATTCATCCAGCTGGTTATATGGCAGCGGGTACAACTGTTCCATCCTGATGATGGCCACGTCTTTCCTGTTATCTTTCTGCTGTCTTTCTGCAAGATCAAAATAGATCTTACCGGAACAGAACAATACTTTCTGCACACCCGCAGCATTTTCAATATAAGGATCATCAACGAGCTCTCTGAATCCACCGGTTGAAAATTCTGTATGCGGTGAATAACTTCCCGCGTGACGAAGGTTGGCTTTTGGTGAAAAGATCACCAGCGGTTTCCTGAATGGCCAGGTCAGCTGGCGACGCAGCACGTGGAACAGGTTGGCAGATGTTGTGACATTCACAATCACCATATTCATTTCCGCACAGTTCTGTAAAAATCTTTCCAGCCTGGCGCTGCTGTGTTCCGGTCCCTGCCCTTCATATCCATGAGGCAATAACATCACAACACCACTCATCCTCTGCCATTTGGTTTCGGCTGAACTGATGAACTGGTCTATGATGATCTGCGCACCATTTACAAAATCCCCGAACTGTGCTTCCCACAATACAAGTGAATTTGGATTGGCAAGTGCATAACCGTATTCAAATCCCAGTACGGCGAATTCACTCAGTAAAGAATTATAGATCCGGAATTGTCCCTGCTCTCCTCCTATATTACTGAGCCTGTTAAACTCATTATTATTGACTTCATCATAAATCACAGCGTGGCGGTGCGAAAAAGTACCACGCTTCACATCCTGGCCGCTCATACGCACATCCCTGCCTTCTTTCAGTAGGCTTGCATAAGCCAGTAATTCTCCAGTAGCCCAGTCGATCTTCTTTTCTGCTTCAAATAATTTTTTCTTATCGTTCAGGATCTTTTCAACCTTGCGCAATGGTTTAAAATCCGGAGCCCACTTCATCAGGTTATCGAAAAGAGCCAGCAGGTCTGCTTCAGGAATGGCAGTCACCGGAGACTGTTCGAAATCCTCGTCAGTTGCCTTTCGCAGTTTTTTCCACCACATTTCCGGCTGCTGGTATTTGTAAGGAAGCGGGTTCTGTTTTACTTCATCAAGTCTTTCCTGGAGATCCGACCAGAACTTTTTCTCCATCTCCTTTGCCATTTCCTGCGCATCATTCTCTCCATGTTTCAGCAGGTGCTGCACGTATACTTCTCTCGGGTTAACATGTTTGTCAATGAGTGCATACAATTGTGGTTGTGTGAACTTGGGATCATCACCCTCGTTATGACCATGGCGCCGGTAACAAACCATGTCAATGAATATATCTGAGTTGAATTCCTGGCGGTAACGCGTTGCTATCTGTATGCAACGCACGACGGCTTCAGGATCATCACCATTTACATGAAAGACAGGGGCCTGAATTGCAGAGGCAAGAGAGGTTGAATAATGCGAACTTCTTGCATCATCAAAATCAGTTGTAAATCCGATCTGGTTATTGATCACAAAATGAATGGTGCCCCCGGTATAATATCCATCGAGCTTACTCATTTGAATGATCTCGTAAACAATTCCCTGTCCTGCAATGGATGCATCACCATGGATCAGCAGGGGAAGCACTTTATCATAATCGGAATGATATAAAACATCAGCCTTGGCCCTTGCATAACCCAGCACCACCGGGTTCACCGCTTCAAGATGTGAAGGGTTCGGCGCCAGTTTCATATGCATGCTCTTTCCATTGGCCGTTTCCACTTCACTGCTGATACCCAGGTGATATTTTACATCACCACTACCCATGGTCTGGTCAGGTATCGCGGTCCCTTCAAATTCACTGAAGATCTGCTCATAGGTTTTGCCTAAAATATTTGCGAGCACATTCAATCTTCCGCGGTGCGCCATTCCAATCACGGTTTCCTGTACGCCCATGTCTGCCGCCACTGTTAACATGGCATCCAGTGCGGCGATAGTGGTTTCCCCGCCTTCAAGTGAAAACCTTTTCTGGCCTATATATTTTGTATGCAGGAATTTCTCGAAGATCACTCCCTGGTTCAGTTTTTCCAGGATCCTTTTTTTCTGGTCAAGGGGCAATGACTGGTGGATATTCGTTTCAATTTCTTTTTCCAGCCACTCCAGCTGTTTCTGGTCAACGATATAACGGTACTCCACACCCACTGAACCGCAATAGATCTTATTGAGGCGGTCAAGTATATCTTTCAGGCTTGCATTTCCCATACCCAGGAAATGACCTGCTGCAAAACCGGTTGAAAGATCAGCGTCGGACAAACCAAAATACTTCAGCCCGAGGTTGGCGCCACGGTCCTTCCTTTCCCTGATAGGATTGGTCTTTGCAACAAGGTGGGCTTTTTCGCGGTAAGCCTGGATAAGCCTGTACACACCAAATTCTTTTTCTACCTGCCCGGGTGCAAGACTCACTCCCCCGGCAGGAGCTGCTTCAGCATGACCATTCACCTGGCCGGACAAGGCAAAATCGAAGCCTTCAAAAAATTTCCGGAATTCAGGGTCTACGCTTTCTGGATTTTTGACGAAATCCTGGTAGAGACCTTCAATATATGCGGGATGTTGTTGTGTGATATATGAAAAATCCTTCATTGAAAAGGAGGTTTGAATTTGGTTCCTAATTGGTTAGGGAGGCAAATATCGGTTTAATTTCCTTAGAGAGGGCGGTCTTCAGGTTCAAATTGGGAAGAGAAACCCCTCTCTTTTGGCTTTTGCTGAACGATCAGCAAAATTTGGAAATCAGGAATGTCCCGTGCTTTGTTAAGGAAAATCAAAAGCAGATGTGGCGGCAGCCCTTTAAACCTGAATTCCGGGTGTCCCAACAGGCCGGATCACTGTTGTTTCGAGGTTTTACCAAAATTTTTCCTTTTAAATTTCCCAGTTTCCGGCCCTCCCCTTACCTTTGCCTCCCGAATCAAAAACCGGGTCAAAACTCTAGAACATGGCTAATCATAAGGCTACAAAGAAAGATGTGCGTCAGGCTGCTAAACGTCGCGAAAGAAATAAATATTACGGAAAGACCACCCGTAATGCCATCCGTGATTTCAAAGCACTGGATGATAAAGCAGCTGCCGGCAAGGAATTGCCTGATGTGATCTCTATGATCGATAAGCTGGCCAAGCGTGGTGTGATTCATAAGAACAAAGCCAGCAACCTGAAAAGCAAACTTGCCAGAAGAATCAACAAGGCAACAGCCTGATTGGTTTCCATATAGTTGAAGATGTCCTCCTTACCGGGAGGACATTTTTATTTGCAGCCGTCCTAACTTAGCGGCATGCGCCAGATCCTACTAGTTTTTTTATTATTTCCGCTTTTTCTTTTAAGCCAGCCACTGATCACGAAGTTTGAACAGTCCAATGGTAAACAATCTCCTGCCTATCCCGAGATCATCAGCTGGTGGAAACAAATGGATGCCGCCTCACCCTATGTTACAATGAAAGAAATGGGCGAGACGGATGCAGGGTTTCCCCTCCACCTCGTGCTCGTTTCCTGGTCAAAGGATTTCGATATCGCATCCATCAAAAAGAAAAACAAAACCATCATACTGGTCAATAATGGAATTCATCCCGGTGAACCGGATGGAATTGATGCCAGCATGCTGCTGGTAAAAGAACTGGTCAATCCACGCCATCATTTACCCGAGAATGTGGTGCTTGCCATTATTCCGGTTTATAAT
>CBDUBK010000158.1:0-5779 GCA_965365375.1 uncultured bacterium
CCAGGCCTTCATCACCGCAGCAACCTGTTTCATGTGCAGGCGCAGTTTATCGTTCTCCACCCATTCGTAAAGAAGTTTAAGCGCTTCATTTTCCGATAACACCCTCCCCGCGTTCTCCGGTTTTCCGAAACTTGTCCTGCCCAATGGCTGTATGGCTTCCATTGGCGAAAGATAAAAAGCATTTGTATACCAATAACAATTCCGGTAAGATCCGCTATGCCTTCACCATAAAAAAAATAGTTCAGTGCTTTTCTCCTCTTGCGTCCTATGCTTTGCTTTGCGTTTCAATTTAAATACCGGGCAGCAGCACCTCCGGATCTCCGAAAACTTACCGGGTTTTCCATTTGAACTCAATCAAATACGTTAACTATTTCAAAAACCAGTCAAAATTTTTACTGATTATCAATCAATTACAAAGGTGCTTGTAAAAATAAGCCCCTGAATTCTTGGATCGGATCAGGCCTTTCCTGTACATTTGCGCTCCCAAAATGAGCTACGGGTCATAAGCTACGAGCTACGAGTAGGGGTCTGGCAGGAGGATGGTTCTGTCAAATATTTTTCACCGTTGTAAGTCAGAGCCTCGCAGCTCGAAGCTAACAACTCAAAGCTTTTCTTAAATGAGCAAATTACATTTTACAACAAAACATGCGAATGCGGCTACCGTACAACGAAACTGGTATGTTGTTGACGGTACCAATCAAACCGTGGGACGTATGTGCGCTCGTATTGCTGCCATTCTGCGCGGCAAGAACAAGGCATATTACACCCCTCACGTAGACACAGGTGATTTCATTATTGTGATCAATTGTGAAAAGGTCAAGTTCACCGGTAACAAAATGGACGAAAAAGTTTATGACCACTACACAGGATATCCTGGTGGCCGTAAAGAAGAGATCGCGAAAGATCTTTTGAAACGCCGTCCTGAAGTGATCATCGAAAGAGGTGTAAAAGGCATGCTGCCTAAAAACCGTCTTGGACGCCAGATGTACAAAAAATTATTTGTGTATGCGGGAGACCAGCATCCTCATACTGCGCAGCAACCAAAGGAACTCAAATTCTAATTCATCAATTTGCCATTAGCCAATAGCCATTGGCCGATAGCCAAAAGCATAAAAAATGGAGAAACAAAAAAATAGTGTTGGCCGCCGTAAGGAAGCTGTTACCAGGGTATTCATTGCCCGTGGCAGTGGAGCTATCACTGTAAACGATAAGGATTTCAAAACCTACTTCCCTCTTGTATACCTGCAGAACCAGGTGACAAGGCCTTTAAAGACTGTTGAATCTGCTGACAAGTATGATGTAAAAATCAATGCAGCAGGTGGTGGTGTAAAAGGACAGGCTGAAGCAGCTATGCTGGGTATTGCCCGCGTACTTGTAGAACTGAACCCTGAGTTCCGTCCTGCACTGAAAGCTGCCGGTCTTCTGAAACGTGACCCACGTTCAGTAGAACGTAAGAAATTCGGTAAGAAGAAAGCGAGAAGAAGCTTCCAGTTTAGCAAACGTTAAGGGAAGCTATGGGCTATTAGCTGCGAGCTTCGAGAACCTTCCCGAAGCTCGTAGCTCACAGCTCGAAGCTTACAGCACAAATAAACATTCAAACTATTAATACATAACAATGGAACAAAACACTTCACTACAACAACAACTTCTGGAAGCCGGTGTTCATTTCGGTCACCTGAAGAAGAAGTGGAACCCAAAGATGCTGCCTTACATCTTCGCTGAGAAGAAAGGTATTCACATCATTGACCTGAATAAAACCACAGAAGCCCTGCAGGAAACTGCAGCTGCCCTGAAGGCTATCGCCCGCAGCGGTAAGAAAGTGCTTTTCGTTGGTACCAAAAAACAGGCGAAGGATATCGTTACAGAATGCGCACAGCGTGTGAGCATGCCTTATGTTACCGAGCGCTGGCTGGGTGGTATGCTTACCAACTTCAACACTGTTCGTAAGAGCGTGAAGAAAATGCAGAGCATCGAAAAAATGCTGGGCGATGGTTCTTTCGATTCTATTACCAAAAAAGAGCGTCTGACCTTAAGCCGTGATAAAGAAAAGATGGAAAAAGTTTTAGGTGGTATCGCCCAGCTGGGTCGTGTACCTGCCGCTTTGTTCATCGTGGATATCGGCCATGAGCATATTGCTCTTGCTGAAGCAAAACGTCTTGGCATCATGACCTTTGGTGTAGTAGATACCAACTGCGATCCTAACAAGGTTGACTTCGCGGTACCTGCCAATGATGATGCTACCAAATCTATTGCCATCATTACCAATTATATCACTGCAGCTATTGCTGAAGGTCTTGCTGAAAGACAGGCAGCAAAAGATGAAGAAGGTGATGACAGCATCAGCGATGATGAAAAAGAAAAAAGAGCTTCACGTATGGAAGCCGAAGCTAATGCAGAAGGTGGTGGCCGTGGCCGTGGTGGCCGCAGCGGCGGACCTGGTGCAGGCCGTGGACCAGGCGCAGGTGGTGCAGGTGGCGGACAACGCCGCAGGACACCAGGTGGTGCCGGCAGCGGTGGTGGCCGTGGCCCTGGTGGCGGAAGGAGGTAATCCCATGCCCTAAAGGGGTTTAGAGTTGGGGACACTGACTTTGAACTTCGAACTTTGAATTTTAAACTTAACTAAGATGTCAACAGCAACTATAACAGCACAGGATATTAATAAACTGCGCCAGGCAACAGGCGCGGGCATGATGGATTGCCGTAAGGCACTCACAGAAACAGGTGGTGATTTTGAAGCTGCCATTGACTGGTTGCGCAAGCAGGGTCAGAAAGTAGCTGCAAAACGCAGTGACCGTGAAGCAAAAGAAGGTGTGGTGGTCGCAAAAACCACAGCTGATAATAAAACAGGTTTGATCGTTACGATCTCCTGTGAAACAGATTTCGTTTCCAAGAATGCAGATTTCGTTGCCTTTGCCCAGAGCATTGCTGACGCGGCAGTGGCCAACAATGTAAAATCTGCAGAAGAACTGAATGAAGTAACTGTAAATGGTTCCAAAGTAGCTGACCTGATCAATGATAAACTGGCTTCTATCGGTGAAAAGATCGGTGTTGCACGTTTTGAAAGAGTGGATGCTCCATATGTAGCATCTTATATCCACGGCGCTTACCGCATGGGTGTACTGGTTGGTTTCAATAAGGATGCAGGTGAAGCGGGTAAGGATATCGCGATGCAGATCGCAGCGATGAATCCTGTAGCCGTTGATGCAGCTTCTGTTCCGGCCGAAGTGGTAACCCGTGAAAGGGATATCGTGATGGACCAGATGAAACAGGATCCTAAAATGGCTGGTAAGTCAGAAGAGATGATGTCCAAGATCGCTGAAGGCAAGCTCAATGCTTTCTTCAAGGAAAGCACACTCACTGCCCAGGCATTTGTAAAGGATAGCTCCAAATCTGTTGGTGATTACCTGAAATCTTCAGGCGACCTCCAGGTTACAGAATTCAAAAGAGTGGCATTGGGATAAGCGGGAAGAGCATGATATTTTTTAAAGAGACCTTTGGGGTCTCTTTTTTTTTAGCTGCAAGCTGCAAGGTTCAGGCTGCAAGACTTAAAGCTTCGAACCTTGATATGTGATTTGGAGAAGTTTGGTTTTACGATCATTAGTTTCAAATAAAAAAGAGAAGACCATTATAGTCTTCTCTTTTCTTTGAACATCTTCTCGCAGCTCGTAGCTAGTAGCTCGCAGCTTTCTCAGAATCCCCAGCTCAATCCTGCCTGGATCACGCTCGACTTGGTTTCGGGGCGGGTTTCATTTTTTGCGAGGTTGGAAAGTCCCAGGTTGTAACGGCCATAAAAGCCCAGTTTTTTCATGCGGTAACCGAGACCGGCACCCCAGGAAATATTTGTCTTTTTGATCTGTTTGTTCAGGGCCAGTTCAGAAGTAGCTGCACTGGTCTTGATGGTTTCCTGTCCTTTTGCAAGAATGCTTAAAGCAGGACCTGTCTCCAGGAAAAAACCGGAGCTGGTATTCAGCTGGAACATTACCGGGATCTGCAGGTAGTTCAGGATAATATCGTTGGTGGAAATATTTGATTTCTGGTTGGCACCTTCAGCTGAAAAAAGGATCTCAGGGTTGATGCTGAAATTTTTTGAGAAAGGAATATTGTACCAGATGCCTGCATGGAAATTGATCCTCATATCAGAATTGACATCCGGCTGGTCTTCGAGGCGGAGATTGGCCAGGTTAACACCAGCTTTAACACCTGAAGTGTATTTTTTGTTTTGAGCTTGAATCATGCCTGCGCAGAGCATGAAAAGGATAACAACTATAGATTTTCTCATAAGTAAATATTATGGCTTAGGGCTCAAAGATAATGTATGAAGGCAGATGGCCAATGACCTGGAAAAAACAACCCCGGCTGGAAAACCGGGGTTTTTTTTGCTTCATGAGAATAGAAAACTGCTTGACTGCTCTAAAGAGAAATATGAATGTAATGAGAATTATCAGAATTGGTCAATATCCTGCCAGGGATAACTGTTTTTAACCAGGTCGAGCACCAGGCTTTGCATGCCCTGGACAAAAGCGGTCTCCGTGGAAGGGTTAACCCTTGAATTGAAGATCAGCGCCGCACTCATGCCATTGTTATGACGCATAAAAGCAGAGCGGGTACCTGGCAGGCTGCCATAGTTGTACCATACATTCTCCGCGCTCCAGATGCCTATGCCCAGACCGTAAGAAGGAAAAACAGCAGAACCTGTTGTAAGCGCTGTTACAGAGCTGCCGTTCAGTATATCGGGACGGCTGTTAGAACCATCAAAAGCCGCTACAAATTTCAGGAGGTCTTTGGCCGTTGAAATTAACCCCCCATCGGCATCCCTTCTTGGAAAAGCAATGTTGTAAGCGAAATTGGCATCGGTACCCTGGCCATAATAACGCACTTCACTGGTTTTCCTTTCTGCAAGGGTTTTACCCGCGATATCAACGGATGTGATACCGATAGGTGCAAGCAGGTCTTCCCTGATATAATTGATATATGGTTTGCCGGAGGCCTTTTCAATGATGCGGCCCGCGATCCAGAAATTGATATTGGAATAATCATAAAAGGTACCTGGTACTTTTGGGTTGGGTCTAGTATTCAGTATCCAGTTGAATAACTGCACATTGGTATAGGAAGGATTCTGGTCTATTACATCTCCACCTGTACCGGCACCCCATGAACCGGAAACATTCTGTAGTAAATGCCTTATGGTGATATTGCTCACATTGGCATTGTAAGGAGGTGTGCCATACTCAGTGCCGAGTATGCCACCTGCACCAAAAACCTTCGCGTCGAGAGAAAATTTTCCTTCCTGCACCAGCTTCATTACAGCTACACCAGTATATGTTTTTGAAACACTTGCCAGCCTGAACCGGTGATCAACAGTAACCTTTTCATTGGCAGCCTGGTCCGCGAAACCAAATCCTTTTACATAAACCAGCTTCCCGTTTTTTGAAATAGCCAGCGATGCACCGGGAATATTATGCGTGGTCATGAACTGCGTGATCTTATTATCTACCGCGGCAATGTCGGCCTGCGTTGGAGGACCTGGAGGATTAGGTGGCGTTGAGTCTTTTTTACAGGATGGTGTAATGAATGCAAGGATGGCGATTCCAAATGCGGTAAAAAGATTTCTGTACATATCTCAGGGTTGAGTATGTACATCGGGAAAGGAGATGGGATGTCATCAGGAACGGCCATTAGCTATTGGCCATTGGCGGTTTTCACCAATCCAACTGGTATTTGGCTCTCACACAGCACCATGCTGTTAATGGCAGGGCCGCGAACATGAGCAAGCCCCATT
>CBDUBK010000159.1:0-5768 GCA_965365375.1 uncultured bacterium
TGAATATGACCAGGATAAATACGGGGAATGCAATGCTCGCAAGGATTGAACTTAAAGAAACCCACCGGGTAAGGTAAAGCACAAGGATAAAGATACCAACACAGCATAAAGCTACATTTGGCTGAATACCCAGTACCATCCCGAACAATGTGGCAACCCCTTTACCTCCCCTGAATTCCGCCCAAATGGGAAAAATATGCCCTAAAACAGCAGCAAGACCCAGTCCAAGCTGCATATTCACCATATAAATATCGCTTTCGAAAGAATATGGAAGGAGAAAAGCGAGTTTAACGGCCACGATGGCCTTCGCCATATCAATGAGCATCACTACTGTGCCCCACTTGGGACCCAGAACGCGGTAAGTATTGGTGGCCCCGGAATTACCGCTGCCGTATTCGCGAATATCAATATCAAAAAAATACCTGCTGACCCAGACGGCGGTTGGTATACTGCCTATAAGGTATGCAAGGATTATCAATATGATTTCATTCATAGAATGGGTTGAAGTTGAATGCAAATTTAATACAAATCCGGAGGAATTCCTGTTAAATTCAACCAGTTGATTTATAAGGGTTCATAAAGCAGGGCGATCCAATTGTTACGTTCGCTTTTTGTGATTAATGACAAACCCTTATGCATACACGCTTTTGTGATATCCTGTTCATCCTGCTGAAGTAACCCGCTCAATAATAATTTTCCGTCATTCTTAAGAGCTCCTGCAAGCGTTTCCATATGATCCAGGATGATGTGACGGTTAATGTTTGCCAGGATAATATCGTATTCGTTTCCTTCGACGGTATCCGCCTGGTGCAGGCTGATCTTTTTACAAAAATTCTTTTCAATATTATCAGCAGCGTTCTCTATACTCCAGGTATCGATGTCAACCGCTTCGATTACCGATGCTCCCAGTTTTTCCGCGAGTATGGCGAGTATGCCTGTACCTGTACCAAAATCGAAAACTTTTTTGTTTTGAAAATCCAGGTGCTGCATCCTTTCAATCATCATATGGGTGGTGGCGTGATGACCTGTCCCGAAACTCATTTTAGGTGTTATGATGATCTCGTGTTTAATGTCTTTTACAGGCGCATGAAAATGGGCACGCACCAGGCAGAAATCACCTATGCGTACCGGTTCGAAATTACTTTCCCATACCTGGTTCCAGTTTTGTTCCGCAACAGTGCTGATCTCAAATTTTTTGTCTTTCAGAATTGCCTGCACTTCATAACTGTTGAAATTGAGTTCAGGAAAATAAACTATAAGATTTTCACTGGTCTGCTCAAAACCATCAGGGGTTAGTTCCATCAGTTCACTGATCAGCAATTCCTGTTCTGGCTCTTTTGCATAAATGGTGATCCGGATACTGTTCATTGAAAGGCATTAAAAAAGGGCTGTCGCCTATAGCGTACAGCCCTGTTATTGATCAATTGTTTATTCTTCTATTTGCTGCCTGGGTTCACTATCCTGGTTTCCTTCCTGCCTGGCTTCACGGTTGCCCTGGTTTTTTTCAAACTTTGGACGTTCAGCCCTTTCCCTGTTAGGCCTGTCTCCACCCTGCTGCCTGTCGCCCCTGTCGCCTCCCTGGAACCTGTCACCACCATCACGTGGTCTTTCTTCACGGTGTCCTTCGGGTTTGGGCAATAACACTTTCCTGGATAATTTAAATTTACCAGTCTTGGGATCAGTGCCAGTCAGCTTCACCTTCACTTTATCACCCTCGTTCAATACACCTTCCAGCGTTTCAAGACGCTTCCAGCTTACTTCAGAAATATGCAGTAATCCCTGCTTGCCCGGAAGGAATTCAACAAAGGCGCCATAAGGCATAATGGATTTAACCACTGCTTCATATTCATCTCCTTCATTGGGAACCGCAACAATTCCTTTGATCCAGTTCAATGCCCGGTCAACACCATCTTTTACATTACCAAATATGCTCACCTCACCCTGGTTATTTTTTTCTTCCAGGTTGATCGTGGTTCCGGTTTCACGCTGGATCTCCTGTATGATCTTACCACCTGGTCCGATCACAGCGCCAATGAATTCACGGTCAATATAGATCTTCACCATTCGTGGAGCATGTTCTTTCACATCACCCCTAGGTGCTTCAATACAATTATACATGGCATCCAGGATGTGCAACCTGCCGCGGCGTGCCTGTTCAAGTGCCTGGCGCATTACTTCGATTGGAAGGCCATCAACCTTGATATCCATCTGGATACCGCAGATACCTTCCCTGGTGCCGGTTACTTTGAAGTCCATATCACCAAGATGATCTTCATCACCAAGGATATCAGTAAGAACGGCAAACTGGCCATTCTTGGAGATCAGTCCCATTGCCACACCTGCCACGTGTTTAGGTACAGGAATACCTGCGTCCATGAGTGCGAGCGAGCCGGCACAGACAGTTGCCATGGAAGAAGAGCCATTACTTTCCAAAACATCACTTACTACCCTTACCGTATATGCGAAATCACCAGCTGGCATCATTTGTTTCAATGAACGTTCTGCCAGTTTACCGTGACCAATCTCCCTGCGGCTGGCGCCTCTCAGGAATTTTACCTCACCGGTAGAGAATGGAGGGAAATTATAGTGCAGGTAAAATTTCGATTCTACTGATTTGCCCGCGCTTTCAATCAGCAATTCATCCAGGGGTGTACCTAAGGTAACCGTTGTGAGAGATTGTGTTTCACCCCTTGTAAACAAGGCTGCACCGTGCGGGGTTGGCAATACATCCGTTTCCATATCCAGCGGGCGTACTTCATCCAGTTTACGGCCGTCAAGACGGATCTTGTCGTTCAGGATCATATCACGTACAACGTCGTACTGGAGATCAGACAAATATTTTTTTACCAGCTTCTGTGTATCTGTTGGCAATTCTTCTTCTTCAGGAAGATTTGCTTCCTTATGAAGTGTTGCAATGATCTCTTCTTTGATCGCATCATACTGTTCCTTGCGGGCTGCTTTTTTTACATTGGCACGGGCAAGGTCGTTCATTTTGGGAGTACCGATATCATATACACGCTGGCGGATCGCTTCATTGGTGTCAGGTCTTGGGTAATCACGTTTTTCAGTGACGCCAACCATCTCACGCAATTCAAGTTGCGCTTTAATCTGGATCCTGATGGCATCATGGGCGATCTGCAAAGCCTGAAGCAGGTCTTCTTCACTGCATTCTTTGGCTTCACCTTCCACCATCATGATATTTTTTTCAGTAGCCGCTACAATAAAATCAAGATCAGAGATCTCCATTTCTGAACGTGTAGGGTTTACTTTGAAAGCACCATTGATCCTTGATACCCTTACTTCTGAAATAACTTCCTGGATGGGTACAGTAGATACTGCCAGTGCAGCGGAAGCTGCAAGACAGGCCATGGAATCAGGCATGATCTCAGCATCGCTGGAGATCAGGGTAACGATCACCTGCACTTCACACAAATAATCTTCCGGGAACAATGGACGAAGTGCACGGTCAATCAGGCGCGAGGTGAGGATCTCGTAGTCATTCAGGCGTCCTTCTCTTTTGAAAAATGACCCGGGGATACGTCCTGCTGAAGAGAATTTTTCCATGTAATCAACGCTTAATGGAAAAAAGTCCTGTCCTTCTTTTGGTTTCTCCGTGGCGCAGACGGTAGCAAGCAAAATACTGTTACCGCATTTAACGGTTACGGAACCATCGGCCTGGCGGGCCAGGCGGCCGGTTTCAATGGTCACTTCGCGACCATCGCCTATATCGAATGTTTTACTGAATTTTTGAGCTAACATAAGTTGATTTTGAGGGTGGTGATGCATTAAAAAACAGAACCGTATAAAAGCCAAAACCCAACCGGTGTAAGATTGGGAGGTAGCTTATCATTTTATTCGGTCTTATTTCCTGATTCCTAATTTTTCAATCAGTTCGCGATAACCCTTAAGGTTATGTTTCTGGAGATAGTTCAGCAAACGGCGGCGTTTACCAACCAGTTGCATCAGCCCGCGGTGAGTGGAAAAATCTTTTTTGTTCTGCTGTAAATGAGCAGCGATTTGAGCCATACGTTCTGTAAGTAAGGCAATCTGACCCTCAATAGATCCTGTGTTGGTAGCAGTTCCAGCGTAGTTCGTAAAAATGCTGGCTTTTTTTTCTTTTGTTACTGGCATCTTTGACTTTTTAATTTGGCCGTCCCATTTGGACGCCGGTTGTGTTTACTTTATTTTGGCGGCAAAGGTAAGGGAAATCCCCCTAAAAACAATCTTCAAAATCCAGGGTTTAGCAAGTAGTTAGGATTTTATAACTGCCTGTTAAACAGGTGGATCATCTCTTCCTGCTAGATTTGCAAATATGCCTGAAGAATTTGAAGTTTCCGCTGACACCCGCTCCATCCTGGGCCTCCACCTGCCTACAGATCCCCGGTGGGTAAACCTGGCTGCTCTTTCCATGGAAGAAATTCTCAGCGATCACGCATATTGCGAACAGAAGGCGGCCATCAGCTGCATATCACTGATCCAGCGGTATAACCAGAAAGAAAAACTGGTAACAGCCCTCTCTCCCATCGTTACTGAGGAATGGGGACATTTCAGGCTGGTGCTGGCCGAACTGCATAGGCGTGGATTGAAACTGGGAAAGCAGAGAAAGGATGCTTATGTAAATGCCCTCCTGGGTTTCTGTAAAACCGGAGGGGCTGAAGAAGGCAGGCTGCTTGACCAGTTACTGATCATGGCCCTTATTGAAGCCCGCAGTTGTGAAAGATTTAAAAGATTGAGTGAAGGCCTGGATGATGCCTACCTGAGAAAATTCTACAGGCGCTTTATGGAAAGCGAGGCTGGACACTACACGCTTTTTATTGAACTGGCTGAGACCTATATTGACCCGGAGAAAGTAAGAAACCGGTGGAAGGAATGGCTGGAGTTTGAAGCTGAAGTAATGAAGGGACTGGAATTAAGGGGGGATAGGATTCATTGAAGAATAAATTCTGGAGCTTCAAAGTTCAAAGTCTGCTTGTAGCCAATGGCTACTAGCCAAAAGCTTCATTAAGATTTTGCAATCCCCCACTAAAAAACGAAATCTCTTTTTCAAAATCCAGATAAGGATGCTGGGCTTTCAATACCCTGGTTTTCTCAAGGAAAGACTGCAGAAAAGCCTGGTGTTGTTTTGAATCCACATTGAATGGTTTATGCCTGAAAGCAAGGTTAATGGAATGTACAGACTCCATCAGCTTTTCCGTTTTTTCATCCATGCACGCTTTTACAAATTTCTCCCACACGTACTGGGTTGCATAATAATTGGGATGCACAAGGTCTTCTGAATAAAACCTGTAATCCCGCAGGTCATCAATCACCAGTTCATATGCCGGAAAATAATGCAGCCGGTCAAACTTTGCACAAAGGTGGTGAACAGCCTGAATCAGTACCGCTTTACTCCTGTTATTATCAATGAGACCCTCCCGGATATGCCGCACAGGACTGATCGTAAATATGATTCTCAGGTCTGGATTGAAATGAAACAAGCGGTGGATCATCTGGTCAAGTTCCTGCAAAACCATTTCAGGAGTAAGGAGTTTTTTGAGAAACCATTCAGCAGGAGCTTTATGATTATTGGCGGCCACTATACCCGGTTTATACAATGACGCTTTTTCAGACAGCGTATACACCCAGGCAGATCCAAGAGTGATCATCAAAACATCGGAATGCCTGAGAAAATGATGGGCTTTATATGTTGATGCATTGATTTTTTCAATGGCGTCTTCCAGTTTGATAGCAGAAAACCTGCTATGATGTTTCCAGCTATGCCAGCCTTC
>CBDUBK010000160.1:0-5765 GCA_965365375.1 uncultured bacterium
GCACTTTTCAAAAATTAAAATGGAGATCAGGAACCGATCGGCATATTACGAGTACTTTATAGATGATAAGTACACTGCAGGCATTATGCTCACCGGCACCGAGGTAAAATCTCTCAGGGAAGGAAAAGCTAATTTTAATGACAGCTATTGCCTGATCAACCAGGGAGAAATGTTCATCCGTTCTTTTCATATTTCTCCTTACTCGCATGGTACTTCCAACAACCATGACCCAATTCGGGAACGAAAATTGCTATTGAACCGCCGTGAACTGAAAAAGCTTGAGTCGAAGCTCAAAAAAGAAAGAGGTTACACGATCGTTCCCTTGCGTTTGTTTTTCAATGAAAAGAACCTGGCCAAACTTGAAATAGGCCTGGCGAAAGGAAAAAAACTGCATGATAAAAGGGAATCGATCAAACAGAGGGATACCGACAGGGAAATCAAGCGATTCATCAAATAATCACAAGCACCATCTGTACATGAAAAAATTCATCCTGCTCCTTTTTTTAGCCGGCGCATTAAACAGTAATGCGCAGAACGTTGTGGGTTACTGGTACGGAACCGCTAATGTGGCTACTGCCGGTGCCGCGAACAATTACCTGGTAGAACTGATACTCCAGCAAAACCAGTCAAGCGTGCAGGCTGTCATGAATTATTATTTCAAAAACACTTACCGGAGTATCAAACTCAAAGGCAATTACAATAATGTTTCAAGAGAACTTTCCCTTTTCAATATAGCAGTGCCTTATTTCGGAAATACCGGTAATATGGAAGTGGATTGTGAGATGGATTTTAAAGCAACCCACCGCGTGTCACGTGCAGGTTCCAATCTAGTTGGAAAATTTACAGGCAAGGAAGCATATAAGTATACCTGTCCTGATATCATATTCGATCTGAAACTGAACCAGGATGCCGGCAATCTTGATTCGGTTTTACTGGCTTTAAAAAATTTCAAGGAAACCTTCCAGGTATGGACACCCTCCGCTACCGATACTTTAGTTGCTGCGGTAGTGCAGCAGCGGAAGATCGAAAACCTGGTCGTGAATAAAGAATACAAGGAAAGGGAAGTCGCAGTGCAACGAGAAATCGAAGTAAGCTCCGATTCAGTACTGGTAGATTTTTATGATAATGGTGAAATTGATGGCGATTCTATCTCCGTTTTTTTCAATGACCAGTTGCTGGCCGCCAATTTAAAGCTGAGCACCAAATCCATTCACCTGAATATCAAACTGGATACCGCCAGGGAATATAACGAGATCTCCATGTTTGCCAACAATCTTGGCTCCATTCCACCCAACACCGCGCTGATGCTGGTATATGACGGCAAGAAAAGATACGAGATCAGGCTGTCGAGCAGTATGCAGACGAATGCAGCCGTTAGGATAAGAAAACAGAAACAGAAAGAGAAAGAGAAAGAGTAAGAACGGAGAAACAGAGCGGAGAGCGAATGTTCGCACCCGCTCTGTTTCTCTTTCTGTTTCTCAAAACAATTCCGGTTGCTTAGCCTCTCCCTTCTGCTCCCACTCCATCATCACCGATTTGGTATAGTCAACGATCTTGGCGCCAACAGCCTTCCAACCCATCACCTCTACCATTTTAGCGATCTTGAATTTAGCCTTGCGCACCTGGGCACCTTTGCCGGTACTCACATGCAGGATGGGCTCTTCCTCGGTTGAAACAGCTTCCAGCAAATTATTCTTTCCTTCCTTGATGAATAAAAACCTTGAACGGAGCGTCGTGGTTTCTATGCGGAACCTTTTTACATTGTATTGCAGTTTATCATGATCAAGGTAGACCGCGGTGATGATCCTTTCCGCATCAAATTTTTCGATCAGCATCACTTCTTCCGGGTTAAAACGCTGGGTGAGTTCCTGGTCGGTTAATTCATAAGTGCCATCTGTATAAATCACCAGCACTTTATCATCAGCGTCAAAATCACCCAGTTCAATCCCTTTTCCATCATGATTCAACCTTCCGAATTTATCATCGAACCAGAGTTTGATACTTCCCAGCGTGGCTACACCGGCTTCCTTGAATTTCACTGAACGAACAGGGTACTTGGTCACCTGGTTACCCATGCTGCCCCTGCTCTTGATCTCCAGCTCTTCAAAATAAAATTCAAATTCCTTATGCCGTGCAGA
This sequence comes from uncultured bacterium, assembly GCA_965365375.1. Lineage (GTDB taxonomy): Bacteria > Bacteroidota > Bacteroidia > Chitinophagales > Chitinophagaceae > Flavisolibacter. The sequence goes on from CBDUBK010000160.1 coordinate 2,139, forward strand.
GCAGTTCGGGCTCAGGATCACCCGCACCACTTCGGCTTCACCATTCGGGTTCACAGATAAATAATGCACCTTGCTCTTATCATGTCCCTTTGTAAGATCATATTCCTTATCACGGGTTACACCTGTCACATTAAACCTTTTGGCAAAACTGATTCCTCCCCCACCATCGGTATAGATCATATTGTAGGTGGTGCGTTCATCGCCCTTACGGAAAACAGCAGCGTATAAGATATCTTTCCCGATAAAAACCTTATCCTGCACCTTTACTACTTTCATAGTACCACGACGTGTGAAAGCGATGATATCATCCAGGTCGGAACATTCCAGCAGGAATTCGTCTTTTTTGAGTGAAGTACCAATAAAACCTTCATCCCTGTTAATGTATAAACGTGTATTGGCAATGGCCACCTGCTTGGCTTCGATCACTTCAAAAAACTTGATCTCCGTTTTTCTTTCCCGCCCCTTGCCATATTTCTTCAGCAGGTTTTCAAAATAAGCAATCGCATAATCATTCAGGTTGGCTAGATCATGTTTCACCTGCTTGATCTGGCCTTCCAGGTCTTTGATCTGGGCGTTGAGTTCATCAATGTCGAGGCGGTAGATCCTGCGCACAGGCTTCTCCGTTAGTTTGAGGATATCCTCCCTCGTGATCTCTCTTTTGAGTTTTGGTTTGAAAGGTCCAAAAGCTTTATCAATCGAAAGAATCACCTTGTCCCAGGTCTCGTGTTTTTTCTCGAGCTCTTTATATATTTTTTCTTCAAAAAAGATCTTCTCAAGTGAAGTATAATGCCATTTCTCCTGCAGTTCACCCAGCTTGATCTGGAGTTCCTTTTCCAGCAGGTTCTTTGTATTGTCAGCCGAGATCTTCAGCAATTCAGTAACACTTACAAAATGCGGTTTCTGGTCAATGATCACGCAGGTATTGGGTGAAACAGAAACCTCGCAGTCCGTAAACTTATACAGTGCATCAATAGTGATATCAGGAGAAATGCCCGGGGCCAGGTCTACCTGGATCTCCACTTCAGCAGCTGTATTATCTGTTACTTTCCTGATCTTGATCTTACCATTGTCATTGGCCTTGACGATGCTGTCCATCAGGCTGGAAGTGGTCACACCATATGGAACACTTTTGATCACCAGTGTCTTCTTATCCAGTTCCTCTATGTGTGCACGAACCTTGACCCTTCCTCCCCGCATGCCCTGGTTGTAGTCTGCTACATCAGCCATGGCACCATTGGGAAAATCAGGATAGAGGTCAAATTTTTTCCCTTTCAGGTATTTGATGGAAGCTTCGCAGAGTTCACAAAAATTATGGGGAAGAATCTTTGTAGCAAGACCCACCGCGATACCGTCAGCACCCTGTGCCAGCAGTAATGGAAATTTCACGGGTAAGGTCACCGGTTCATTTTTCCTGCCATCATAACTCAGCTGCCAGTTGGTGGTCTTGGGATTAAAGACCACTTCCAGGGCAAATTTTGAAAGGCGTCCTTCAATATACCTGGCTGCTGCGGCATCATCTCCGGTACGGGTATCACCCCAGTTACCCTGTGTATCGATCAAAAGATCTTTTTGGCCCATGTTCACCAGCGCATCCCCAATGGAAGCATCACCATGTGGATGGTATTGCATGGTCTGCCCGATAACATTAGCCACTTTATTGAAGCGCCCGTCATCCATTTCCTTCATGGCATGAAGGATCCTGCGCTGCACAGGTTTTAAACCGTCTTCAATCGCGGGCACAGCTCTTTCGAGGATCACATAGGATGCATAATCAAGGAACCAGGTTTTATACTGGCCGTTGATCCCGTGATCTGTTTGTACGTGTTCAAAATTTTTATTCTTCGCAGTGCTCATGTTAATTGTTCTTTTGTCCTTTTACTTCCTGCCCGTTCTGGTATAAAATCATATGGGAAACCTTTCCGTCCGGTCCTTTTACAAACCTTACCTGGGCATCCACCACCTTGTAAAAAAAGAAATCCTCTTTTTCAGCAAAAAGCTGGAAATTTTCCTGGCCGGTAGCCTTTGCCATCAGTTTGTTTCCATCGACCGTTACCGTAATTGAAAAACCAGGAAACAGGTCATAACTGCCTGTATATTGTTGCAAGACCTGCGCGGGCACCTGTATTTCGGTTCTCACCTCGGGCAATTTTGGTTTTTCCCCCAGTAAAGACATGGCTAATGCCATCACCAGGTTATCGAGATTGGATTGCATGTAGTTGGAAAGCAGGATCACTGAGGAATTGGACTCCGGGAAATAGACCAGGTGGGATACAAATCCATGAATCCCTCCATTATGCCAGATATAATCTTTCCCCTTGTACGATCCGCGTCCGAAACCATACGCATAATCATCCTTGAATGGTGTCAGGGCTTTGGTCCAGCTATCAGGACTGATCAACTTTTTTTCATGAATAGCTGCCACCCATTTTTGCAGGTCACCTACAGTGCTGTACATAGCACCTGCGGCATGTGATGCCGAAGAATCCACGATCATGGATTTGGTAAAGCTGGCGCCGTTATCATAATAACCGGTGGCTTTTGATTGGGCTTGTGTAAAATCAAAACCGGTCCTGTTCATACCCAGCGGGTAGAATATATTTTCCCGCATATAATTCTCATAGGTTTTACCAGAAACCTTTTCAATAATATAACCCAGCAACAGGTATCCTGAATTACTATAACGGTATTTTGTGCCGGGTTCAAAATCCAGTGGTTTCCCGGAGAACCGCGAGATCATTTTTGCTTTGGATGAAGACAGCGCCGCTTCTCTCATCCAGAAAGCCGTGTCGTTGGTATAATTATATAAACCTGATGTATGCGTCAGCAGGTGATGAAGGGTGATCTTATCTGCGTTCGGAATTTCAGGAAAAAAACGGCTCAGTTTATCCTGCACATTTAATTTTCCTTCTTCCTGCAATTTCATAATGGCAATAGCAGTGAACTGCTTATTGACTGATCCGATCTGGTACACCAGGGATGGATCATTTGGTTTATTTGAAGCTGCATCCGCAAGTCCATACCCTTTACTCAGCAGGGTTTTTCCATTTTTTGAAACCAAAACCACTCCATGAAAAAGATTGGCTTTGTCAAAAGCCTTCACTACACTGTCCAGTTCATTTGCTGTCTGGGCCTGCAGTTGCAGGGAAATGAAACATACGAAACCAAGGACCAGTTTTTTCATGCCTGTTCATTTGTTGTGTTTACAATTTCTTCGGTTGCTGACTTCAGCCTTACTTCGAAATCTTTCCAGCCTTTGGAAGTATCACCATTGATCTCGATCTTTTCGGCAGCAGCCAGCTCTTTCATTCTCCAGAGCAGGAACACATCACCTGTTTTGATCTTCATTTTGGAAAGCACCTGCTGCATGGCCCTGTTGCCCTTTTGAAAATCTTTGGAAAGATTGCCGAGTATTTCCTTATCATAAAAATCAGCATCCCTTGTCACAATCTTTTTTCCACCTTCCAGGATGCGCACTATTCCATTTTCGGAAGCCAGGCGGTTCCATTCATCAGGATCTACTTCAAACTCACTCAGTGTTACTTTCCTGTTGAGTTTTTTAGCTTTTAGAAATTCTTTGGGCTGGATCTCATGAAGATTGGTTGGATAAAAGATCTGTCCTTTTTCGTT
>CBDUBK010000161.1:0-5765 GCA_965365375.1 uncultured bacterium
TATGAAATGGATGTGTTCAATTGCCCTGGTTTGTTTTATTAGCTGGGGATGTGAGAAAAAAATCGACCTGGAACTGGAGCAACAGGAACCACTCCTGGTAGTTGAAGCCACTATAGAAAACGGTTTGCCTCCTCATGTGATCCTCACCCGTTCTACGGGTTATTTTTCTGAAATCACACCTGCTATCCTTGCACAGGCTTTTGTCCGGAACGCTGAAGTATTTGTTTCAAATGGTTCACTCACGCATAAACTGAAAGAATATACAGTGCCCCTGGCTCCTGGTATTTCAGCTTATTATTATTCTTTGGATTCTTCAGATCTTTCAACTGCTTTCACAGGTGAACTTAACAAACAATACAGCCTCAGGATCCTTGCAGAGGGAAAAGAATATACCGCTGTCACCACCATCCCTGCTATCAGTAAACAAATTGATTCTGTCTGGTGGAAGCCAGCACCCGCTACAGAAGATACTACCAGGGCGATCGTCATGGTAAAGATCACTGACCCGCCGGGCTTTGGGAATTATATCAGGTATTTCACAAAGATCAACCAGGGCCCCTTTTTGCCCCCTGCCAACTCTGTGTTCGATGACCTGTTTATTGACGGAACCACTTATGAAGTGCAATTGCAACCAGGAATAGACCGTAACATGGTTTCCGATTCCATTGAATATAATTTCTTCACAAGGGGTGATACGGTTCAACTTAAACACAGTGAGATCAACAAACAAAGTTTTGATTTCTGGCGCACCTGGGAATCAGCTTATTTTTCTATCGGCAATCCTTTTTCAACCCCAAGCAGGATCCTTGGTAATATCAGCAATGGTGCGCTCGGGTATTTTGCAGGGTATGCCAACCAGTACCGCACACTGGTTATTCCACAATAGTGCAGTTCTTTAACGGCTCAAATTGTTTTTTACTTTTATTTTCGTGACTTAAGCACATCATTCATACATGGATAATTTACAGGTTGAAAAAGTGGGTCTTTTGATCATTGGATCAGGACCTGCAGGATATACAGCAGCAGTGTACGCAGCAAGGGCGAATATGAAACCGGTCCTGTACCAGGGCATACAGCCGGGCGGACAACTGACCATTACCACCGAAGTTGAAAACTACCCCGGTTTTCCTGATGGAATCCAGGGGCCGGAACTCATGGTACAGTTTGAAAAACAGGCACAGCGCATGGGTACCGATATCCGCTTCGGGCTCGCTACCAAAGTTGATTTCAGCTCAAGACCTTATAAGGTGCAGATTGATGAAGAGAAATGGATCGCAGCTGATGCGGTGATCATTTCCACTGGAGCTTCCGCAAAATGGCTGGGCATTGAAAGTGAGCAAAGGCTCAATGGTCACGGCGTAAGCGCCTGTGCCGTTTGTGATGGATTTTTCTTCCGCAACAAGGAAGTGGCGATCGTGGGTGCGGGTGATACTGCCGCTGAAGAAGCATTATATCTTTCCAAGCTTACCACTAATGTGCATATGCTGGTAAGGAAGGATGAAATGCGCGCCAGCAAGGTAATGCAGGACAGGGTGATCAACACACCAAACATCAAGATCTACTGGAATACGGAAACTGATGAAATCCTCGGTGATAAAACCGTTGAAGCCGTAAGGGTCCGCAATAATAAAACAGGAGAAAAGCAGGAAATACCTGTGAAAGGTTTTTTTGTGGCAATCGGGCACACGCCAAATTCCGAAATCTTCAAAGGATGGCTGGATATGGATGAAGCCGGGTATATCAAAACCATTCCAGGTACCTCCAAAACCAATCTTGAAGGTGTATTTGCATCAGGAGATGTGCAGGATAAAATTTACCGCCAGGCTGTAACAGCAGCAGGCAGTGGCTGTATGGCTGCCCTCGATGCGGAAAGATATTTGTCCGAGAAAGGATTACATTGAGAGAAAGCTTCAGGTTTCAAGCTGCAGGCTGCAAGAACTTATCTTACAAAATCATCTGGATACCTGCCTTCAAAAAACAGTTGGAAATATTTCATGAATAGTTTCATCATAGAATTACGGTCACTAAGATTTTTTGCTGACCATGGCATGTACCAGGAAGAGATGAAGGTGGGCAATGAATTTGAAGTGGATGTGATAATGGGCTGCAAGGCTCCTAAAAAGAAGATCACTTCAATTGAACAGACCATCAATTACGTGGAAGTTTACAGGATTCTCCAGGAAAATTTCGCAGTGAGAAGATTATTGCTTGAAACACTTGCCATGGAAATAGCCGAACAACTCGAAGACCAGTTTCCTGAAATGCAGCATGTCTCAATTTGTATCAGGAAACTGAATCCACCCATCACGAATTTTTCAGGTTCAGTTGCCATCACCTACCAGAAAAATTTCAAACGCAAGGACTGATCCTTCAACCTGATTCCTGCCTTAATCATATAACCGTTGACTTCCACCTGCCGCTCCTGATATAATACCAGGAAAAAAAGAAAAGGATGGACCAGTACAAAACTTCAGACAACCAACCCCAGAGTATTCCCATTTTCCAGGCCTCCAGTACAAAGTATACATAACTGCAATAAAATACGATCGCAATCACTTCGATCAGGAAAGTGATGCGGCTGTTGCCGGTACCTGTTACAGCATTCAGCCATACCGTGCCAACCGATAACAGGAGCATGGCAAATGAAATGGCACGAAGAACCGGAACACCTGTTTCAATAAACAGGCCCTCATTGCGGAACAAACCCAGGTAAGCATGAGGAAATACATTTAATACCAGGCAAACAATCAGCGCTATCCCAAAACTAAGCCTGGAGATCTTCCAGACCAGTGTCATAATTTCTTCTTTCCGGCCCTGTCCGATCACATTGCTAACCATGGAATTGGTAGTAGCTGCCAGTGCCCAGAAAAATGTTCCGAAGAAACCAAAGACCGCTCTCATGGTAGTGGATACTGCAAGCCCTGTCTGGCTGGCATTGCGCGCTACCAGGATGTAAAATATAAACCAGGCAAGAATACTGGCAGCATGCTGGAATGCCAGGGGGCCTGAAATTTTGATGATCAGTTTTATGTATTCCTTATGCGGTCTGAAATGACTGAAGAGTGAAAAGCGGCTGGCAATTCCTTTGGACCGTATCACCAGGTAGATCACGAACATACCGGTGAATTCCGCTATAATAGATGCTACCGCTGCACCGTTAAAACCCATTTCGGGAAACCCCAGGGCTCCGAAAATGAGTACATAGTCAAAGAAAATATTGGCCAGTGTTTCGGCCAGTGTTCCTGCGATCAGCAATTTGCTGCGGTTGATACTAACAAGTAAAGCATTTCTTAACTGGTAGATATAGAGAAACGGCAGGCCAAGTATACGGATGCGCAGGAATTCAACTGACTGGCTGGCCTGGGCTTCTGTGAGGTATGCATGTAAAATATAGGGTGTAATGAAAAATGTGAGCAGGATTCCGAAGGCAGCAATGAAGCAGGCAATGATCACCCCCTGTGTGAACAGCCGGCCGATTTCTTCTGGACGGTTCTGCCCGGCCCTTCTTGACATAAGTGTCTGAAGCCCGTTGTTCAGTCCAAATCCAATGCCCGCGAATACCAGGTAATAAACACCGGTAATGGAAGCAATGGCAAGTGATTGTTCACTATGATGGCCTAAGAAAATATTATTGATGATAAGGTTAAGTTGTGGTACCAGCAGGGCCAGCGCGATAGGCAGGGCGATCTTCCAGATCTGCCGGTAGGAAACTTCAACCTTGAGATTTTCTGACATGTAAAGCTGCAAGCTACGAACCGGGAAAATATTTTTCCGGATAATAATTGGCAAGGGAAAATTCATTACAAACCTTCAATAGCAGCTCTTCAAGAGAGTTCAAATGGTTTACGATTGAGACTTTTATCTTTGCCACAAACCCAGGAAATTGAATATTCTCTTCACGCTTGGCCAGGGCAAAACAAATGCTGACACCCTCATCATGGAAGTGGGACCGGATTTTTGTTCCTATGCCTATTTAGACAGTACTAAAAAAGTTTTCGAATACATCAGGTATCACCGTTTTGAGGAAGCAGCAGCTGAAGAATCCATCCGTGGCATACTTGGAGAAATTGAAGGGGACTTCCATACCATCCGCGTAGGAAATTGTTTTGCAGGTGCTCTTCTCACTCCCCGGGGTTTTTTCAGTGAAGACCATGCGATGCTTGATAAAATTTATGAACCCATGGAACCGGCGTATATGCATGACCAGGTGCAGGAATGGCAACTGGTAACAGAACATTCCATGCCAGCTACCATTGCCGGAAGTATCCGCGAACGGTTTCCCTCAGCTGGTTTTTATCATGCTTTTACACCTTCGCTTAAAATTTACAATGGATTTGTGGCAGCTGACCAGGCTGACGTGCATTTTACCACTTCCAATTTCAGGGTGCTGGTAAAAAAGGAAGGACAGCTACAGCTGGCACAAACCTATTCCTACAAAACACCACTGGATGTGGTTTATTTTTTACTGAAAATATTTTATGAGTTCGGGCTCGACCAGTCAGAAGCATTCGTGATCATCTCCGGACTGGTAGAACAGGATTCAGCATTGTATACAGAACTACATCATTATTTTTCAAACCTGCATTTTGCGCAGGCTCCTGCTTACAGTATTCCCGGTGATGATCACCCGCAATATTATTTTACTTCACTCTACAACCTGGCGGCATGCGCATCATAAGCGGGTCTTTAGGCGGAAGAAGGATCAATCCGCCATCAAAAATGCCTTATACCAGGCCAACAACTGATATCGCCAAGGAAGGTTTGTTTAACATCTGGCAGAACCAGCTGGATTTTGAGAACCTGAAAACTCTTGACCTGTTTGGTGGCACCGGCAGTATCAGTTATGAACTTGCTTCACGTGGCGTACCTGACCTTACGATTGTTGAAAAGGACCAGTCCATGTTTGATTTCATCAAAAAGACCGCGGCTGCGCTCCAGCTTGAAAACTTTAAAGTGGTCAGGTCCGATGTGTTCAAATTCATTGAACATTGCAATGAGCAGTTTGATCTCATCTTCGCCGGTCCGCCATATGCCCTGCAGAACATTGATGATTTACCGGTACTGGTATTTCAAAAAAAATTGCTCCGTCCCGGTGGAAGGTTTGTACTGGAGCACACGCCCAGGAACCATTATGACACAGAACCGCATTTTGTTTCAGCCCGCAATTATGGCACAACCATATTCTCCACTTTTTTGAATGAATGATATGCTGAAAAAAGAGGCTAGAAAGATATACAGGCAAAAAAGAGATGAGATCAATTACATTGACCGGGTGAAATGGGATGATCTTTTACTGATCCAGTTCCAGTCACTCGAATTACCATTCATAGATTATGTATTGAGTTTTTACCCGATCGAACAACAAAATGAGATCAATACTTTCCTGTTGACGGATTACCTGCACTTCAGGAATCCCAATCTTTCCATTTGTTATCCAAAGACCAGCCGCGTTCAAACCGAAATGTATGCCATCATCTGCAATGCAGACAGCATATTTGAAGCCAATGAATGGAATATACCCGAACCTACAGATACAGATGCCGCAAGTCCCGGCATGCTTGATCTTGTACTGGTACCACTCCTGGCCTTTGATAATAATGGTAACCGGGTAGGGTATGGAAAGGGTTATTTTGACCGCTACCTGAAACAATGCAGACCGGATTGCCTTAAGATAGGATTGTCCTATTTTGATGCAGTTGATACCATTGAGGACGCCAATGAATTTGATGTACCTTTGGATTTTTGTATCACCCCCCATCGGACTT